>JADGEG010000103.1 GCA_016744485.1 Arcobacter sp.
GTATTGGAATTAAACATATCATCATCTTTTTTGTATTTATATTGAGATAAATCTTTTATAATTATATTTTTTAATTTTTCTTCTTCTTGTGTTTTAGCCAATAATCGCAAATATTTTGTCAAATTGTATGCTAAGTTTTTTGCTAATTGTTTAGATTTCTTATTTTCAAGAGTATTTAATAAAGTTTGAAATTCAATAAAATATTTTTTTCTTATATTATTTCTTTTTTTACTAAAATATTTATACATATAAAAAATTATTATTAAAACAATTATGAAAATAACTACAGAAAATAAAATAAACAAATAAAAAGAACTATCAGGTATAGTTACAATATCTTTAATATCGTTAATTTTTAATGTTTGCATTATTTTAAAAGCTTTAATAATTTTGACAAAACAAGTTCGTTAGTATAAATTTTTGTAAACCGTATATTACAAGTTTGTAGATGTTCAAAAAGCATATGATCGTTTTTTTGTATTTCTTTTACATAATTTTTTATTGTTTGTTTATTTAAATCAATATTGAACTTTTTGTTTGTATTGGCATCTATTAAATTTACATTACCAAGCACAAGAGGTTTTTCTTCAAAATCATCTCGTACAATAATTACAATAATTTCATGTTTTTTACTCAATAATTTTAAATCTAAATCTTTAGCATTAAAAAAATCTCCTATTAAAAATACTATAGATTTATGTTTGATTGTTTTAAATAATGAACTAGTAAGATTGTTATAATTTACAGATTTTCCAATACAAGAATAAGTAGATATTTTATCACACATAGTATTTACACTAAAAAATCTTTTTGATTTTTTAGTGCAAGGTTTTAAATCTTCGTTTGCTATAAATGAACTAAAAGGATCATTTTGTTTAATAGCACAAAAGCCTAAAATAGAACAAACTTCTACTATAGTATCTTGTTTTAATTTTTTTAAACCAAAATAAACTGAACCACTTAAAATAGGTACTATATTAATATTTAATTCTTTTTGTGCATGAAAAACTTTCACATAAGGTTTTTTAAATTTTGCACTTATCATCCAGTCTATATTCTTAACATCATCACCATATTCATATTCTTTTAATTCTAAAAAATCATATCCTTCACCTTTTAATAAAGACGAATTATTTCCTATTATTTCAGAAAATATCTGTCGTTTAGTTTTAATTAAAATTTTTTTTACATTTGTTTGCATTTAGGGAATGTCAATACTTTCAAGTATCTTAGAAATCAAATCATCAACTTTTATATCAAGTGCTTCGGCTTCATATGTTAGTATAATTCTATGCCGTAAGATTGGTTTTATTAATAAAGCAATATCCACGGGACTCACATGATCTTTTTGCCTTAAAAATGCCATAGCTTTAACGGCTTTAAACATATCAATAGTTGCTCTTGGACTTGCTCCGAACTGTATATAATCTTTTATTTCATGAAGATTATAAAGTTGTGGAGTTCTAGTTGCACAAATCAAATCTACAATATATTCTTCAAGTTCTTTATCGATATGAATATTTGAAATTTCTTCTTGTATTTGTTTTAATAATTCTTTATTTAATATTTTTTCTAAATTTACTTTTATATTAGAAGTAACTTTTTTTGCGATTTGATATTCTTCTTCTTTATTATTATAATCAACTATGATTTTAAACATAAATCTATCTAGTTGAGCTTCAGGAAGACTATATGCTCCTTCTTGCTCTATTGGATTTTGTGTAGCAAATACCAAAAATGGTTCTTCAATTTTAAATGTATTCTCTGCAATAGTAACTTGTCTTTCTTGCATAACTTCTAGTAATGCTGATTGTACTTTTGCAGGTGCTCTATTTATTTCATCAGCAAGTAGCAAATTAGTAAAAATAGCACCTTTTTTAATATTAAAAGTCTCAGTTTTCATATTATAAACTTGAGCTCCTATAATATCACTTGGTAATAAATCAGGAGTAAATTGAATTCTTTTAAAGTCTAAATCAATAACATTAGCAATAGTTTTAATAGCAGTTGTTTTAGCAAGTCCTGGAACTCCTTCTAGTAAAATGTGTCCATTAGTAAATAGTCCAATTAAAATAGAATCTATCATATCATTTTGACCAACGATTACTTTTGACAGTTCATTTTTTAACATTTTTATTTGTTCAAAATAATTCATCATTAACCTTGTTTTAAAATAATAAAATTCTATCTAAATGTTAGTAAAATTTTTATAAAAATAGCTATATACTTATATAAAATCAAACTTAAGAAATATAAGGATAGATGATTGTAAAACTTAATTTAATAAAATAACATGATGATTACCAAAGTGATTTATCAATATTATATTTAGAGTATAAAGATGACAAATTGCTAAAATGTTTCAGTAGTTTAAATCCAAGAACTAGAAACTTTATTAGTTCATTAGTATGATAGGAATAATGTAGAGTTTATAATTGAACATATTAAAAAAGTTCGCCGAAACTATGATAAAAATAAAAGTAAACTACTATTCTTACCAGCATACTCACCAAAATTTAATCAAATTGAAAGAATTTGGAGTTTTTAAAAATTGTTAATATATTTAAAAAATTTGTATTTTATTTACAAATTTATAGATAAATAATATATTAGCTTAATTAATTCTTAATAATGTTTTGTAAATCTTTATATATAGTTACATATAATCAACATATAAATTTCATAATTTAGCATTAATGCTATGTTAATGCTATGTTTGAGATATATACTTCTTATATATGTTTACACTAAGTAATTACTTAGTGTAAACAAAATAATTAAAAGGAAAAATTATGAATATAGTAAAAATTGCATCTCTTGGTATTGCATCCTTAGCTATCTTAGCAACAACAGCGAATGCAGGTATTCTTGAAAATGTTAAAAAAGCAGGTGTATTAAAATGTGGTGTTTCAACAGGTACTCCTGGTTTTTCAGCTCCTGATTCAAGTGGTGCTTGGAAAGGTATTGATGTTGATTTTTGTAAAAGTGTAGCAGCTGCCGTTTTAGGTGATTCTTCAAAAGTTAAATATATTCCTTTAACTGCAAAAGAAAGATTTGTTGCATTGGCTTCTGGTGAAATTGATGTATTATCAAGAAACTCAACTTGGACAGCAACAAGAGATACATCACTTGGTGTAACATTTGCAGGAATTAATTATTATGATGGTCAAGGTTTTTTAGTTAGTAAAAAATTAGGTGTTAAGTCTGCTAAAGAATTAGATGGTGCAACTTTTTGTATTCAATCTGGTACAACTACAGAGCTTAATTTAACTGATTATTTTAAAGCTAATAAAATGGATTATAAAGCTGTAACTTATGATACATCTGGACAAACAGCAGATGGACTTAAAAAAGGTAGATGTGATGCATTAACGTCAGATGCTTCTCAACTTGCTGGAATTAGATCTAAAATGCCAAATCCAAATGATTATGTAATGTTACCTGAAATCATTTCAAAAGAGCCATTAGGACCAGTTGTAAGACAAAATGATGACAAATGGTTTAATATTGTAAAATGGACAATGTATGCTACTTTACAAGCTGAAGAATCAGGTGTAACAAAAGCCAATGTTGATAGCAAAATGAAATCAAATGATCCACAAGTTCAAAGACTATTAGGGGTTACTGGAAAAGCTGGTGTTAATCTAGGATTAGATAATGCTTGGGCTTATAGAATTGTAAAACAAGTTGGTAACTATGGTGAGTCATATGCAGCAACTGTTGGTAAAAATTCTCCACTAGCGATTCCAAGAGGTATTAATGCTTTATGGAACAATGGTGGTTTAATGTACCCTATGCCTATAAGATAGTTTATAAACACGAAACTAAAAAAGAAAAAGAATAAATCTTTTTCTTTTTTTATTTATAAATAAATGACATAATAGTTTTTTTTGAAAACAAAAAAATATACATTAAGAGAATTCTTAATTCTCTTATCTTATAAGGTTTACAATGAAAAAAGAAAATAAAACTTCTTTTTTTTCTAAGGGTTTTTTAAATAATCCAGAAAAAAGAGCAGTTCTTTATCAAGTAGTCACACTTATTCTTCTTGCTTTAATAGTTAATTATTTTATCGGAAATATGTTTGAAAATGTTGAAAAAAGAGGAATTACCACAGGATTTGCTTTTTTAGGTGATGAAGCGGGTTTTGGAATAGGTCAAACTTTAATTGAATACAATGATGTAAGTTCATCCTATGGAAGAGTATTTGTCGTAGGACTTTTAAATACTTTATTAGTTTCAGTTATAGCAATAATCTTTACTAGTATAATTGGTCTTTTAATTGGAATTGGACGATTATCATCTAATTGGTTAGTTTCAAAAATGTGTATGATTTATGTTGAGATATTTAGGAATATTCCTATTTTATTACAAATTTTATTTTGGTATAGTATTTTGATATCAATATTGCCACACCCTAAAAAAAGTTTTATTTATTTTGATTCTGCTTTTTTAAATAACAGAGGTTTTATAATACCAAAACCAATATTAGAATCAAACGCAATTTTTGTTTTTGTTACATTTTTACTAGCTTGTGCTTGTGTATTTTACTTAATTAAATGGTCAAAAAAAAGACATGACGAAACAGGAGAAGAATTTCCAATAGTTAAAGTATCATTTGCTATATTAATAATATCTCCTCTTTTTGTGTACTTTATATCAGGTCAACCTATTTCAGCAGAATATCCAGTCTTAAAAGGGTTTAATTTTCAAGGTGGTTTAACAATAATGCCTGAATTAATGGCTTTAGCATTTGCACTTAGTATTTATACAGCAACTTATATAGCTGAAGCTGTTCGTGCTGGTATTGAAGCTGTTTCAACAGGACAAAAAGAAGCCGCAAAGTCTTTAGGATTAAAAGATAGATTAATATTACAAAAAGTTGTACTTCCTCAGGCTTTAAGAGTTATAATTCCACCTGTTATTAATCAATACTTAAATCTTGTTAAAAACTCATCATTAGCAACAGCTATTGGGTACCCTGAAATTGTTACTGTTTTCTCAGGAACAGCACTAAATCAAGCAGGTCAAGCAATAGAGATAATATTAATGACTATGGCAGTTTATTTAACCTTCTCACTTCTGATTTCATTAATTTTAAATTATGTTAATGAAAAAACAAAAATAAAGGAGAGGTAATGGCTACATTTAAATTAAAAGAAGCAAGAGAAGCTCCTTTAAATACAAAAGGTCCAATTCATTGGATGAGAGAAAAATTATTTTCAAATATAGCAAATACAGTTTTAACTTTATTGGGGTTTTATTTGATTTTTATAACTATTCCTCCTGTTCTTGATTGGATGATTTTTGATGCTACTTGGAGCGGAACAAAAGAAGAAATTACAAAAGATGGCGCTAGATGGATATTTATAATTGAAAAATTTGATCAATTTATGTATGGTTTTTATCCAGAAGTTGAACAATGGAGACCAAATTTAGTTTTTATTTTATTTTTTGTATCTATTACAGTATTTAGAATGAATATATCTTCAAATGCAAGATTGGCTTTATTAATTGCTTACCCTATAATATCTTTTATTTTAATATCAGGTGGAATATTTGGTTTAGTGCATGTTGAAACTCATGATTGGGGTGGATTAATGCTTACTATGGTTGTAGCAGCAGTTGGTATTATTGCATCTTTTCCTATTGGAATACTCTTAGCTTTAGGAAGACAATCTCACATGCCTTTAATTAGAACATTGTGTATTGGGTTTATAGAATTTATTAGAGGTGTGCCATTAATTACTATTTTATTTATGGCATCAGTTATTTTACCTTTATTTTTTCATGAAGGAATTGAATTTGATAAACTATTACGAGCATTAATTGGTATTACATTATTCCAGTCAGCTTATATAGCTGAAGTAATACGAGGTGGATTACAAGCTATTCCAAAAGGTCAATATGAAGCAGGAAATGCTTTAGGTTTATCTTATTGGCAAGCAATGTTTCTAATAATTCTACCTCAAGCTTTAAAAATATCAATACCAAATCTTGTAGGATCTTTTATTAGTTTATTTAAAGATACAACATTGATTTTAATCATAGGATTATTTGATATTTTAGCAATGGTAACATTAACTGTTAGTGATACTAAGTGGTTAGGGTTTGAACTTGAAGGTTATGTTTTTGTATCAATAATTTATTGGATTATATGTTTTTCAATGTCTCAGTATTCAAAAGCAGTAGAACGACGATTTAATACAGAAAATAAATAGGATAAAATATGAGCGAATTAGATTATATAATAAAAATGCAAAGTGTTAATAAATGGTATGGAGATTTTCATGTTCTAAAAGACATAAATTTGAATATAAAAAAAGGTGAAAAGCTTGTTATTTGTGGACCATCAGGTTCTGGAAAATCAACTACAATTAGATGTATGAACCATCTTGAACATTTTCAAGAGGGTAATATTTTTATAAATGGAACAGATCTTATTGATGATGTTAAAATTGTACGTCATATTAGATCGCAAATTGGAATGGTATTTCAACATTTTAATTTATTTCCACATCTTTCGATTTTACAAAACCTTATACTCGCACCTACTTGGGTTTATAAAAAACCAAAAAAAGAAGCTATAGAAACTGCTATGCATTATTTAGAAAGAGTAAAAATAGCAGATCAAGCACATAAATATCCAAATCAGCTTTCAGGAGGTCAACAACAAAGAGTAGCAATTGCTAGATGCTTATGTAAGAACCCTGAAATTATGTTATTTGATGAACCAACATCTGCTCTGGATCCTGAAATGGTATCTGAAGTACTTGATGTTATGGTTGGACTTGCAGATGAAGGTATTACTATGGTTTGTGTAACTCATGAAATGGGATTTGCAAAAAAAGTTGCCGATAGAGTAATTTTTATGGATCAAGGTCAAATAGTTGAAGAAAATGAACCAAATGAATTCTTTGACAATCCTCAATCTGATAGATTACAGTTATTTTTAGAACAAATTTTAGACCATTAAAATTAAAACTTAAGATTTAAAATTCTTAAGTTTTAAATCTTCTATGCCACTTTTCTCACACTATTTTATACTATAATATACTAAAACATTTAAGGATAAATCATGCAGTCTAGTATTTTTGATATTTTTAAAATAGGTATTGGACCTTCTAGTTCTCATACAGTTGGACCTTTAGTAATAGCAAATAAATTTGCTTTTTTATTAGAAGAAAAAAAAGTACTAAATAAAATCAACAAATTGCAAATTATTTTATATGGTTCTTTAGCAGCAACTGGTTTGGGACATTCAAGTGATAAGGCTATATT
>JADGEG010000264.1 GCA_016744485.1 Arcobacter sp.
GTTATAAAGAATGAAGAACTAAAACTAAATATCATTAATAATGCTTCTAATTTAACATTAAGAAGGACTAATTTTGGAATATATAGAACTTTTTTAAACAAAAATAATTTATATATATATATTCAAAGTAATGGTTATAATATTATGTTAAAAGATTTACAAAGATATTCATATAATATTGCTATATTGGCATTGTTTATCATTTTACCACTTGGAATTTTACTTTTATTATTTTTTATAATAAAAAAGAAGCTAAAGCCACTTAAAAAACTAAACAAACAAATAAAAAAATTCTCAAATGGAGATTTAAATATAAAAATATCATCTAATAGTACAGATGAAATAGGAACTATCGCTAAAAACTTTAATGAAGCAGTGTTGCACATAAATAATCAAAGAAAATCAAAAGATTTATTTATGAGAAATATGATGCACGAATTAAAAACACCTATTACAAAAGCTATGTTTATAGCTGAAAAATTAGATAATGGAAAAGATAAAGATATTTTACAAAGAGCTTTTAATAGAATGGATGATATTATAAAAGAATTAGCAACTGTTGAAAAACTAACGTCTCAAAATATCACAGTTTTTAAAGAAAGAACAAATTTTTTTCAAGTTTATAATAAAACAATAGAAATTATGCTTATTAATAGTTCTAATATTGAAACAAAAATAAATGACTTTTCTATTACTCTTGATGTTTCTATGTTTTCAATTGTGCTAAAAAATTTAATAGATAATGCAATTAAATTTTCTAGTAATTCTCAAGCAATACTATTAGCAAATAAGCATAAAATTGATATTTCTTCTTATGGTAAGCCCTTAACACATGAATTATCATATTATACTGAAGCATTTTCACAAGAAGAAAAAAGAAGTGATGGTTTTGGTCTTGGTTTATATATAGTTCAAACAATAGTTAATTTACATGAGTATAAATTAAGTTATAATCACCACAAAGGTTTAAATACTTTTACTATTTTATTGTCTTAACTTTGTTCATGATTTTTAGCCAGTTTCTATTAAAATGTTTTTTTATATATGGTACTAAATGAGGTACGGTACATTTAGTACAATTTTGATGAATATATGTATCTCCATAAAGTCTAGAACCATCTTTTGACTTGATACCACAATATGAAAACAAAGTCTTATTTTCTATTTGTTTAAAACCTTCATCGTTAAATCTAAAATTTGGACAAGCACATAAATAACAGTTCAAATTTTCTATATCATGACATTTTTTATTTTTAGCATATAAAGGACAGAAATCTTTTTCTTTTTTTATCATATTATCATATGCAAAATATTTTATAAGAGCATCATCACTTAAATGTAAAAGTTTATTTACTATTTGTTCGTGTTTGTTTGCATGGGCTTCAAACCAAGTTAAATATGACAATCTAAACCTTTATATTATCTAGTATCCTTTTTATATCTAATCTATGTTTAAAACTAGATATGAAATCATCAATAATATTTGTTTTTAATTTGTGAAAATTAAAACCTTGATAATCTTTATTTATTGTTTTAAAAATTTTATTCCTTAAATTATCATTATCAAAAATTGCATGTAAAAAGGTACCTTTTATTTTTGAACTCTCATAAAATAAAGGATATTTTAAACTTATTGCATGATGTATCTCAAAGGCTTTTATTTTACAAGAAAATATATTATAAGTATCTTTTTTTAATATTTTTTCTTTTTTAAAAATTATATCATCATCTATAAAAGCAAATCCTTTTTCAATACCTGATATATCATTTTCAATGGCATATTTATCTTCTAAAGTATTAAAT
>JADGEG010000265.1 GCA_016744485.1 Arcobacter sp.
TTTTAATATATCTCCATCCAAAGTTGTAGCTTTATTGGTTAAGTTGTATTTTTTTATTTTTTTTTTAGTTTCGTATATAACATCTTTAAAATCAAATAAAGTAGCCTGTATATCTTGATTTTGTTTTACTATTTCTAAAGATAGAACCCCTGAATTACAGCCAAGGTCAAGAATATGTTTTATATGATCATCTTTATTTATTTTTTTAACCAAATCAACTACAAAATCAGCCAATATTGTTTTTTGTTCTTGAAAAAAATATTTTTTAGAAGTTTTTACCCACTCTTTTTTATCTATATTCAACATATGTTTTTTCGTTCCCTCTTTTAAAAAAGTAAAAAGCTGTTTTCTATTGTTGTCAAAAAAAGACTTTTTAAACAAAAACATATCTCCAAAATAATACTCACTAGAAGTTAGAAAATATTTATTTGAAAAATGACTATTTTTATAGTGGTTATTTTTATTTTTTATAAGTTTTAAATATACTAAAGCATTTAAGAATATTTTTGTATTGTTCTTATCTAACTTAAAAACTATAGCAATCTCTTTGAAAGATAGGTAACCTTGTAACAGATCAAATACTTTCATCTCAATTGATATAGCTATTACCTCTATTTTTAATGGACTTAATAATAGATTGGTATATTTCTTTATTTTCATATGTAAACCTTTTTATTCATAATTTAGTTTTATTCTATTATACTAATAGCAATTATCAAAATCAACTATAGATTTAAGATTTAAGAATTTTATTTTAAGAAAAAGGAACGATATGTCATATAATTTTATTTTAAATAATATAGATGAGTTTTCTTATGCAAATGAGAAAAGTAAAAGTAAAATTGAACTGCCTAAAGATCTTGGATATATGAACTTTGCAAAAGAAAATATCTCTGATGAAATTTATATCATGAAAAATGATATATTTGCAAAAGAAGATTTTAATATGTTTGCCCAATCTTCGAATAAAGACCTTATAATTAAAATCAGCTTACAAAGTGATGGAAAATATGATGATTATATTTTAAATAAAAATGAAAATCTTAAAACTAATAATATACAAATTGCATATACAAATAACTCAAAAGGTGTTTTTACAATGAAAAAAAATACTTTAAATAAAGGTCTTGCTATAGGGATAAAAGAAAGTTTTTTAGAAAAAAATCTTTTTAATAATCTACAAGATAAAAAAAGAAAAGAGATTGAGACAAATTATAATAAAAATATTCCTACTATTTTAAAATCTACATTAGCAAATCCAAGGATGATTTTTCTAGCAAACGAAATCTATAATTGTCCTTATAATGGAGTTTTGCAAGATATTTATCTACAAAGTAAAGTTTATGAAATAATATATAACGAATTTTTAAGTTTAGTTGATAATACAAAAAAAACAGATAAGAAAAATGAGATAAAATTAACAAAAGAGGATATTGAAGCTTTACATAAAGCAAAAGAGATAATTCTTACAAATAAAAAGAGTTTTGGTATAATTGAATTATCACGAAAAGTTGCAATCAATGAGAATAAACTAAAATATGGATTTAAACATATTTTTAATACAACTCCTGGAAATATAATGCTTGAAGCAAAAATGTATGAAGCAAAAAAACTTTTAGAAGAGAGTGAGTTAAATATCACAGAAATATCTCAAAAAATAGGTTATAAATATATACAAAGTTTTACTGTAGCTTTTACAAAATATTTTGGAACTAATCCAAAAGTGATTATGAAGAATCGAAAGTATTATTACTAAGTAGAATTATTTTATATCTTGACATACAAAAACCCTTATGATATACT
>JADGEG010000266.1 GCA_016744485.1 Arcobacter sp.
TATCTTTAGCAAATTGTTCTGCATCTATTTCTATTTTCATCTCTGTGTCCTTTGGTATCTTCTATTTTACCAGCTTGACACAGATCTTTGAACAGTACCTTACAATTGATTTTTTTTACATTTTTTAATGTTATTATATATTTATGCAAGAAGAAATATTATTAGCTTTTATTGTACTAATTACATCTGGTATGTCTGCCATTACAGGAATGGGTGGAGGTATGCTTTTAATTGCAATTTTACCTACATTCTTACCTGCAAATATATTAATACCAATTCATGGTGTTACACAACTAACATCTAATGTATCGCGAGCTTTTTTAGGATATAAAGATATATATTATAAGGCAGTTATAAAATACTTTATTGGTTCTTTAATTGGAGTTTCTATATCTTATAGTTTTTTTCTATATGTTTCATTTTCTTATATTCCTTTATTTATTGGTATATATATTATTTTATCATTATGGTCAAAAACATTTTCTTCTTTTATAAAAAAATTTGATAATTATTTTATTTTAGGATTTATTCAAAGTGGTTTTGCCCTACTTATAGGAGTTACAGGAGCTATGTCTATCCCTAAATTAATGAGAGATTGTAAAGAATCAAATCAAGTTATTATTACAGCTGCTGTATTATCTGCTATTACTCATTTATTAAAAATCATTGTTTTTATAATCTTAGGTTTTACTTTTTTTGATCATATATATTTAATGCTTTATATGAGTGTAGGTGCAATTATTGGCTCTTATTTAGGAACATTTTTAAGAACAAGTATAAGTCAAGAAAAACTTCTTATTTTTATGAAAATACTTTTAACTTTTTTTGCAATAAAAAGTATTTTAATTTTTATAATGAGTGTCTAATTTAAAAAATAGACAAGCCTGTTTTTGTTGTAAATAATTCTAATGCTTTTGTTCCTATTAAAGAATTACCATTTGAATTTAATTGTGGTGAATATACACAAATTGACATTTTTTGTGGAATAACGGCAACTATACCACCTCCCACACCACTTTTACCAGGTAAGCCTACTTTAAAAGCAAAATCTCCAGAAGCATCATAGTGTCCACAAGTTAGCATTAAAGAGTTTACTCTTTTAGTTTTTGGTATATTTAAAAATTCTTTTTGTGCTATAGGATCAACTCCATTATTTGCTAAAAAAAGCATAGCTTTGCATAATTGTTTACTTGACATTGAAATTGAGCAGTGTTTAAAATATGTATTTGTTACTTCTTGTATATCATTTGATATGTTATTATAAGCTTTCATCATATTTATAAGTGCAAAGTTCATATATCCCGTTTGGCTTTCACAAAGAGCTACTTCTTTATCATAAGAAATATTTATATCATTGCTTAGTTCTTTTATAAAGTCAAGAATTTTATCAAAAGTTTTATCTTTATATTCTTGTATAAGTAAATCAGTAACTACTAAAGCACCTGCATTTATAAAAGGATTTCTTGGCTTTCCATTTTCATATTCTAATTGTATTAAAGAATTAAAAGGATCACCTGATGGTTCATGTCCTACATGCTTATATAATTGTTTTCCATATAACTTTAGAGCTAAAGAAAAAGTAAAAACTTTTGAAATACTTTGAATAGAAAACTTGGTATCAACATTTCCTACACTATATGAATCACCATTACATAATAAAATTGTCATTGCAAACTGTTTTGGATTAATATTTTTTAATATTGGTATATAATTTGCAACTTTTCCTTCATCATAAAATTGTTGAATTTCATCTTCAATTTCAAATAAAATGTTTTGATAATTCATAAAAT
>JADGEG010000104.1 GCA_016744485.1 Arcobacter sp.
TTTAAATGTTCTTTATAAATTTAAATTATAAAGAATAAAACAACATTACTATCCTAATAATTTAATGTAAAAATATTACAGTAAAATATTTTCATAAAGTATTGTTTCATATAGGTACTTATATAAAGCTTAAAGCTTTTTATTTAACATATGTTTAAATGAAATAATGATAAAATCTATTTTTGAAAAAAATTTACATTGACTGACATATAAAGGTGACATAATGGGTATTAGGAAAATTGCAGAAAAAGCTAATGTTTCAATTGCAACTGTTTCAAGAGTTTTAAATACTCCTGAATTAGTTAAACAACATACTAGAAAAAAAGTATTAAAAATAGCAGAAGAATTAGAATATAAAAAATACACTACTAGTTTAATACCTACTAAAAGAGATGAAATAGGAGTTATAATTCCCGATGTATTAAATTCATTTTTTGCAAGAATTTTAGAAGGTATTATAAAACAAGCAAAGGAACTTGAGTTGTCTGTAACCCTCTATCTTTCGCATGATAATATTTCTGATGAACTTCATGCAGTTGAAAAGCTCATAGAAAAACAACTAAGAGGTGTTATTTTTATTAGATCAAAAAATAAAGAAAAAAAATCTCAAAAAATTATTCAGAAATTACAAAAATATAAAATACCATTTGTTCTAGTAGATAGAGATATAGCTAGTAGAGATAACTCTGGAGTTTTTTTATCAAATGCAAATGCAGTCTATGATGCTACTAATTTACTATTAAATGATGGTTATGAAAAAATTTCTATAATAACTGGTCCTGATGATAATGTAAATTCTAATCAAAGACTAGAAGGATATAAAGAAGCATTAAACAAACATAATATTGATTTAGAAGAATCTTTCATTCATAGAAGTGATTTTTCTATGGATAGTGGTTTAGAAATAACTAAAATGATTTTAGAACAAGAACAGTTACCAGATGCTATATTCTCTTGTGCTAATCAGATAACTGTAGGGTGCTTAAAGGCAATAGTTCAAAAAGGATTAAGAGTAGGAAAAGATATAAAATTATTTAGTTTTAATAAACTTGATGCCTCACATATAAATACATTTGATATTTCATATATTGAACACCCTGTTGAATATATGGGTGAAAAAAGTGTTATAATTTTAAAAAATAAGTTTGTAGGTACTAAGGGTATTATTAGAGATATTATGGACTATAAGATTCATTATTAAAAAGAAAATTGATGAAAATTAAATTTAGATGGTATAGTAAAAATGATAAAATATCTTTAAAGCCTATTGCACAAATACTAGGAGTGACTATCATAGTAAGATCCTTAAATAAATACACTAGTTAGTGAAACTTAAGATATGATAGAGCTTTAGGTATTGCATATATAAATGGTTTATATGAGGCTATTAAAAAAGGAAAAGTATGAAAAAAGTAGCAGTAATTGGTGAGTGTATGGTGGAATTATATCAAAATAAACAAGGTTTGTATAAACAGACATTTGGAGGAGATACATTTAACTGTAGCGTATATTTAAAAAGAACATTAAAAGCACGGGTAGAGTATATAACAGTACTAGGGGAAGATGAGTTATCAAATAAAATGATAGACTTCTTTAAAAAACAAGAAATTCATACTACATATATAGATAGATTAAAAAATAGAAATCTAGGTTTATATATAATAAATACAAAAAAAGGTGAAAGAACATTTTCATATTGGAGAGGTGAAGCAGCTGCTAAAGAGTTATTCCTAACAAATTCACTTAAAAAAATAGAGAATGAATTATTGTCATATGATATGATATATTTTTCTGCTATTACATTAGCAATTATGAGTGAAAATGGAAGAATGAATCTTTTTAAAATTATTAAAAAAGCAAGAGTAAGAGGTGTAAAAATTGCATTTGATTCAAACTATAGACCACGATTATATAAAAATAGTGATGAAGCTAGACAAATATATAATCAAGCCATTCATTATTGTGATATTTTTCTTCCTTCAATTGATGATGAAAAAGAGTTGTGGGGTGATTTGAATTCAAATTCAATTATAAAAAAAGCATTAGATGCAGGAATTAGTGAGATTGTAATTAAATGTGGAAAAGAAGATATTATATATCATTATGAAAATATAACAAAAACAATTAAAACAAAGCAGTTAAAAAATATAATAGATTCAACATCAGCAGGAGATTCTTTTAATGGAGCTTATTTAGCATTTAGACTAAAAGGAAAAACAATAAAACAATCTATTAAAAAAGCACAAGAACTAGCTTCAAAAGTTATTATGCATAAAGGTGCAATAATGCCAAAAAGGAAAAAATAATATGATAGAAATATTTAAAAAATCACCAGTGATTCCTGTACTAACATTTAATGATATCAATCAAGCTTTAAAAGTTTCAGAAGTTTTAATTGAACAAGGATTACATAGTCTTGAAATAACACTAAGAACTCCTGATGCTTTAAAATGTATTGAAGCTATTATAAAAAAATTCCCAAGTGCAAATGTAGGAGCTGGTACTATTGTAAATACAAATCAATTAAAACAAGTTAAGGATATAGGATGTAGTTTTACAGTAAGCCCTGGATTTACTAAAAAACTAGTTAATGAAGCAAAAAAAATAGATATATTCTATCTTCCTGGTGCTTCAACACCAAGTGAAATAATACAACTTTTAGAATTAGATATAAAATTTCAAAAGTTTTTTCATGCAAGAAACTCAGGAGGCTATAAAATGCTTCAAACATATGCTAACATATTTCCAGATATACAATTTTGTCCAACAGGTGGAATAAATTCTAATGATTTTACTGACTATTTAAGTTTAAATAATGTAGTATGCTTAGGTGGTTCATGGATGGTCTCAAATAAAGATTTACAAGATATGAATTATACTAATATAAAAAATTCTGCTCAATTAATAATGAGGAGATTAAGGATTTAATTTTTGTTTAGTAAAAATGGTATACCTTTATATATACAATTAAAAGAAAAACTTTTACAAGATATTAAAGAAAATTATAAAGTTGGAGATATTATTCCAACAGAAATTAAATTGGAAAAACAATACGAAATTAGTAGAATAACAGTAAGAAAAGCAATTGAACAATTAGAACAAGATAATATAATTGAAAAAAAGCAAGGAAAAGGTACTTTTGTAAAAGAACAAAAAATTCTTTATGATGCAAATTCAATTGGATCTTTGACACAAAGATTAGCAAAACAAAATTATATATTAAAAACACAATCACTTGAATATGAAATAATTAAAGGTGAACATTATGTTAAAGAACTTTTAAATTGTAATAAAATACTATGTATTAAAAGGTTTAGAGTACTAGATGGTATTCCTTTTGCATTAATGTTAAATTATTTAGATATCAACAAAGTTCCAAATTTAGAAAAAAACTTTAATATTGAATCCTTATATACATTTTTAAAAAATGAATATAATATAGAATTTTATAATGCCAAAGAAACAGTTGAAGCTAAAAATGCTACATGCAATGAAGCAAATAAATTAGAGATCCAGCAAAGAGATGCTTTATTATCTTTACATAGATTATCTTTTGATAAGTATAATAATCCAGTTGAATATTCTGACATTCTAATAAAAGCAAATATGTATAAACACAAAATTATTTTATCAAATGATAAGATATCAAATATTTAAAGAATCCACATATATAAAAACTCCAGTTCTTGTTATTTTGTTGCTTTTGCATTGATAATTATTCAGATTCTCTTTATTATGTGAATTCTAATACTTGATAACTATATTAATTATAAGACCAGACTTTACTACAATAATGTCTAAGAAACTAAAACGATAGTATATAAACAACAAATGAGCTTTATATAACATAGTTTAAAGCTAAAAAATAGAAATAAAAAAAGCTGATCAGAGAAAAAATAATTTTCTCTCTGATCAGCTTTTTAACATTGGTTGCGGAAGCTGGATTTGAACCAGCGACCTTCGGGTTATGAGCCCGACGAGCTACCAAACTGCTCTATTCCGCGAACTGTTTTTTTGGATGGGGTAGAAGGATTCGAACCTTCGAATAACGGCACCAAAAGCCGTTGCCTTACCACTTGGCGATACCCCAATTATTTAATTGAGGCAAATTATAGTCAAATATATTTTTAATGTCAAGTCTTTTATAAATTCAAAGTATTAATATAGACAGTTTAAAATTATAATATTAAATATTAAATTTTTATTTCTTAATAACTAGTAAAATATGTAATTAAAATTAAATCTATTTATTTATCTTATAAGTATATCGTTTACAACTATTTATTCCAAGATATAGCTACATAAAATCAACAAAAACTAAGACAAACAGTAAAAAAAATTTTAAAAAATATATTGGAACTAAACAAAGACTTGAGTTCAATAATTTTAGTTATAAATTAGGAAATAGAAATGCTTATCTTTGCTATCAAGGAATGGAAAAAATTAAAGATACTAATTACAATATATTTTTGTAAATACATTTAAAAAACATTTTTATTCTCGAGATATAATTAATCTTCATTTTAAAAAACTTTTAAAATTAAATGGTATTGAAATAAGAACATTGTATAATTTCCGACATACATTTGCTTCTAAAATGATAAGTAATGGTGCTGATATAGTTTGGGTAAGCAAGATGTTAGGACATAAAGATGTATCGATAACCATTAAAGTTTATACTAAATGTATAAAAAAAATGAATATACAAGGTTTAAGAAAATAGAACAAATAGGGACTATTTAAAAATTAAATCTTTAAAATGCGATAAAAAAGGCTTGTAGAGTGAAAATAAGAGTATATTACGAAGATACAGATTTAGGTGGTGTTGTATATTATGCAAATTATCTAAAATTTTGTGAAAGAGCTAGAAGTGAATTGTTTTTTAAAAAAAACTTATCTCCACATTCATTAAATGAATTTTTTGTTGTAAAAACTGTAGAAGCAAATTATATAAAACCTGCAAAGTTTGGTGATATGCTTTATGTAAGAACAAAATTAATGAAAAAAAGAAAAGCATCTTTATTAATATACCACGAAATATTTAGAAATGATGAACTTTTATTTACTGCAAATATCAAAGTAGCTTATTTAAAAGACTTCAAACCTTATAAAATACCACAAAATATTATCGATATTTTTTAAAAATCTTTTTTACTTCTTAGCAAGTTATAAAAAGATATAATTGCTTAAAATATATAATTTAAGGAATGATATATCGTGTTAGAAATATTTGTTATTATTTATTGTGTTTATTTTATGGTTAATGTTTATACTTCGTTTGCACAAGTTAGTTTTATAAAAAATGCTAAAAGCCTACCTGCTATTATTTTAGAAAAAGACAAATACGAACAAGCAGCTAATTATGCTATTGATAAAGAAAAGTTAGCAATAGCTTCTACTTTTTATGATTTTATTTTATTTTTTATTTGGATTTCTTATGGTTTGAATTTTTTAGATACATATATAAGCAGTGAATATATTTGGCTAAAAGCTATTTTTTATATAAATGCTTTTATTATTATTAATTGGATCTTAGCTTTACCGTTTAGTTTATATACTACATTCAAACTTGATAAAAAATACGGCTTTTCAAATATGACAGCATCTTTATATATTAAAGACACTATAAAAAGCTCTATATTATTTTTAATCTTTGGTTCTTTAGTTATTGGAATTATTGCTTTTATCATACAAAGTTTTACTACTTGGTGGATTTGGGGTTTTAGTTTTTTATTTTTAGTTTTTATTTTGATTAATATGTTATATCCTCTAATTAGAGATAAATTTTTTGATAAATTTGAAGCTCTAAAAGATAAAGAATTAGAAAGTAAGATAAATAATCTTTTAGAACAAGTAGGGTTTAAAAGCTCTGGTGTATTTTGTGTAGATGCTTCAAAAAGAGATAATAGACTAAATGCTTATTTTGGTGGTTTAGGAAGTACGAAAAGAGTTGTATTATTTGATACTTTAATAGCAAAACTCTCACACAACGAACTTCTAGCTGTCTTAGGTCATGAACTTGGGCATTTTAAAAATGGTGATATTATTAAAAACATAGGAATTATGGGTGTAGTTTTATTTATATTCTTTGCTATTTTTGGAAATTTGCCTGATGATATGTTTATGAGTTTAGCATTAAATAAAGAGGCATTTTCAATAATAATTTTATTTTTAATCTTTTCACCTATTTTATCATTTTTTTTAATGCCTCTTATTTCATATATTTCACGGCATAACGAATATGCAGCTGATGAATTTGGTAGTAATTTAGCTTCAAAAGACGATTTAATAAGTGCTTTATTAAAACTTGCGAATGAAAATAAGTCTTTTCCCTTATCTCATAAGATTTATATATTCTTTTATTACTCACATCCACCTTTAACGGAGCGATTTAAAGAATTAGGTTATGATGTTTATTCTAAGATAAACAAAGAACCTACAACAAAACCTTAATATTATGCAAGGTTTTTCAATGGAGATTATTTTATTTATTGCCTTAGCTTTTATTTTACTTTATGTAATAACTTGGTTTAGATATAAACAAACTTTATTAAAAAAATCTAATGAATTTAATTTACAAATTCAAGCATTAAATGACAAATTAGATTTTACTCTTAAAGCTCATGAACTAGAAAAGGAAAATCTAAGAAGTACTTTAGAAAATGAAAAACATGAACATGAAGAAAATAAAATCAAACTTAAAAATTTAAACAATACTTTAGAAAAAGAAAAACATGAACAAGAAGAAAATAAAATCAAACTTGAAAATCTAAACAGTACTTTAGAAAATGAAAAACAAACAAATATACAAGCTATAATTACACTTGAAAATGAGTTTAAAGCAAAAGAAGAAAGACTTCATAATGAATTTCAAATTAAAGAATCTAATTTTACTGAAAAACTAGATTTATTAGAAAACTCAGCAAAAGAAAATAAAATCAAACTTGAAAATTTAAACAATACTTTAGAAAAAGAAAAACATGAACAAGAAGAAAATAAAATCAAACTTGAAAATCTAAACAGTACTTTAGAAAATGAAAAACAAA
>JADGEG010000105.1 GCA_016744485.1 Arcobacter sp.
GAAAAGATATAATAAAAGCAGATATTATTTGTTTTAATGGTTTTTGTTCAGTACATCAACTTTTTACTGTAGAAGATATAGAGTTTTATAGAAATAAATATAAAGATATCTTAATAGCAGTTCATCCTGAATGTGACCCTATTATTTGTGATAATGCAGATTTTGTAGGTTCAACTTCTCAATTAATAAAATATATTAAAGATTTAGATCCAAATCAAAAAATTGCAGTTGGAACAGAATATAATATGGTTAATAGACTAAGAAAAAATAATACTTATACACTAAGTTCAAGTAAAGCAGAATGCCCTACTATGAATGAAACCACTTTAGAAAATCTTTATGATACTATTAAATCTATTAAAGATGATAATATAAATAAGCAAAGTGAAATTCATATAAATAAAGATACTGCAAAATGGGCTAAAATTGCATTAGAAAGGATGCTTGAAATATGATAAATATTAAAAAATTTGTTAAAAATGCTATTATAGAAGATAATGGTAGAGGAGATTTGTTTTTTGATGTAGCTCCAAAGGGGCGATTTAAAGCAAAAGCTATTGCTAAAGCTAATGGTATTTTAGCAGGTGTTAAATATGCTAAAGTGCTAGCAAGAACTGAAAAGTTTGATTGTAAATTTTTAAAGCAAGATGGAGATATTTTAAAACAAGGTGATGTTATTGCCCAATTAGAAGGAAAAGCATCAATTTTACTATCAAGTGAAAGAACTTTTTTAAATCTTTTACAACATGCAAGTGGAATTGCTACTATGGCAAATGCTTATGTAAAAAAAATACAAGACTTAGATGTTGTTATGTTGGATACTAGAAAAACAAGACCACAACTACGAGAGTTTGAAAAATATGCTTCTCGAGTTGGAGGTGCTATTAATCATCGTCTTGGACTTGATGATTGTTTGATGATTAAAGATACTCACTTAAAAACTATTGAAAATTTAGAAGAATTTATTAAAAAGGCTAGAAAAAGAATTTCTTGGGTTACAAAAATAGAAATTGAATGCGAAACATTTGCACAAGTTCAAAATGCTATGAATGCAGGTGCTGATATTATAATGTGTGATAATATGAAACCTGTTCAAATAAAAGAAGTTATAAAATATAGAAATGAAAAACATCCTTATATTTTAGTAGAAGCAAGTGGAAATATAAACTTAGAAACAGTTAGAATATATGCCCAAACTGGTGTTGATGCTCTAAGTTCTGGTTCTATTATTCATCAAGCTACATGGTTAGATTTTTCTATGAAATTTGACTAGGCTATTAACTTATCATTATTTTTATTTGTATATAATTATTTTATAAGTATAAGGAGATATTTGTGAAAAAAGATTTTATCTTAAATAATAAAACAGATACTTCTTCTTTTGTTAAAGCTTTAAGTTTAATTGAAAAGTCAAGATATATTTTAATTATCACTCATGTTAATCCAGATGCTGATACTATATCGTGTGCTTTAGCATTGTCAAATTATTTTTTTGAAAATAAAATCAAACATAAAGTATTTAATGTATCTTGTAATACTATACCTGCAAATTTAAATTTTTTAAGTAGGTTTGATAAAATCACTGATCAATTGCCAAAGTTTTATGATTTAGTTATTAGTGTAGATTGTGGAAGTAAAAAAAGATTTGGTTTTACTTTGGATGAAAATATACCTTTAATTAATATAGATCATCATAAGTCTAATGATAATTTTGGACTTGTTAATATAGTGGATATTAATAAAGCATCAAGTGCTGAAGTTCTTTATGATTTTTTTAAATTTAATGGTTTATATATCACAAAACAAACAGCAATTGCACTATATGTAGGGATTTATGAAGACTCTTTGGCATTTACTAGTTTAAGATGTGATGAAACAACATATGAAAAAATAAATTTTTTAGTTAAGTGTGGGTGTGACCCTTCATATACGGCACAAAAATTAAAACAAAGAGATTCTTTAGCAAAATACAGAATAATACCCAAAATTCTTTCTAATTTAGAACTTTATGATGAAGGTAGTATTGCTAGTATTTATTGTACACAAGAATACTTAGAACAAACGGGTGCAAATTCTTATGAAACAGAAGATGTTTTAGATATGATTTTTAATATGGCTATAGTTAAAGTAGTATTTTATTTACGACATCAAGGTGATAATTTAAGAGTATCTTTTAGATCAAAAGAAGATATTGATATTGGAAAAGTTGCAGAGATTTTTGATGGAGGGGGACATAAACATTCAGCTGGTTGTCTTATAAATTCATCTGATATTGAACAAACAAAACAAATAATTTTGAAGGAAATTTTTGAAACAAGAAAATAAAAATTTTACAAAAATATTAAGTATTATATTTATACTACTAATAATTACTGCTGGTATTTTTGTATTTTTCTCCCCACAATTTGAAAAAAATATTCCAAAAGTAATTTTAAAAAATGATATTTATTGGAATATGAAACAAAATTTAAAACTATCTATTTTTGATCAAAGTGGTATTAAATCTTATACAATAATATATAAAGATTCTAAAAGTCAAGAAATATTAGCAAGTAAAAATATTTCAACAAGACAAACTAACTTAAATGTTGAAATAAAAGCTCCAAGAATTAATAATATATTTAAAGTAGATGAAATTATTTTGAGTATAGAAGTTACAGATAATAGTAAATGGAATTTTTTACAAGGCAATACTTTTAAAAAAGAATATAAAATTAAAATTGACAAACAAGCTCCCATTGCTAATGTAATTAATAATTCATATAATATTAAAAGAGGTGGAAGTGCTTTAGTAGTTGTGGAAGTAAAAGATAAAAACTTAAAAGACAAATATATTTTATTTAATAATAAATATAGATTTGAATTATTTCCTTTTTACAAAAAAAACCATTATATAGCACTTATTGCATGGCCCGTTGATGTAAAAGACTTCCGAATATTTAATTTATTTGCAATTGATAAAGCTAATAATATTACAAAAACAAAAATTCCTTTATACATAAGAAAATTGAAAATTAAAAAAGATAAGATAAATATTTCTAATGATTTTATCAATACAATTAGTCTTAATGTCTTAGAACAAAGTAATCATGAAATACCTTCAAATAATAAAGATATTTTCATAGAAGCAAATAAAATAATAAGAGAAGAAAATATTTCTTTTATAAGAAAAACTAGTCTTGAATATATGTCAAAAGATTTGATTACTTCTTTTAATATAAAAGCTTTTAGAAGATTAAGAGCTTCAAGAACATTTGCAAGTTTTGCACAAAAACGATCCTATTTTTATGAAAAAGAAAAAGTTGATGAAGCATGGCACTTAGGAATGGATTGGGCTAGTGTAAAAAAAGCGAAAATTTATATATCAAATGATGCTAGAATTATATATAATGATTATTTAGGCATTTATGGTAATACTATTATTGCAGACCATGGTTTAGGTTTACAAACTTTATATGCACATTTAAGTAAATCTAATGTGCAAACAAATCAAGAAGTAAAGCGAAAAGATAAAATTGGAAATACTGGTTCAAGTGGTGCTGTATTTGGTGATCATTTACACTTTGGTGTATTAATTCAAGGTATTGAAGTAAATCCAATAGAATGGATGGATAAAAATTGGATTAAAACAAGAGTTTTAGATATTATTAAAGATGCAAAAAAAATAATGAGACAAAAATGAAACAAAGAACAATAGCTAAAAGTATAGACATTGTAGGAATAGGGCTTCATAAAGGTGTGCCTGTTAAAATGAAACTTGAACCTATGAGTTCTAATACGGGAATTATTTTTTATAGAAGCGATAAGGGTGTTAGTATACCTTTAAAAATAGAGAATGTAGTTGATACTAAAATGGCAACAGTAATAGGAAAAGATGATGTACTGATTTCTACAATTGAGCATCTTTTATCAGCTGTTTATGCCTATGGTATTGATAATTTACGAATAGTTATTAATAATGATGAGGTTCCAGCTTTAGATGGAAGTTCTGCTGGTTATTGTATGCTAATAGAAGAAGCTGGTATTAAAAAGCTAGATCAATCAAAAAAAGCATTAAAAATCAAACAAAAAGTATCTATTGAAACTAAGGATGGGAAAAAAGTAAGTTTAAAACCATCAAATAGAATAATATATGATTTTTCTATTGATTTTAAACATCCTATTATTGGTAAACAAAAATATCATTTTGATTATTCGATTTTAGAATATAAAGAAAATATTAGTAAAGCTAGAACTTTTGGATTTTTACATGACTTACAATATTTACAAAGTGTTGGTTTAGCAAAAGGAGTTTCTTTAGATAATGTTATTGCTTTAGATGATAATAAAATATTAAATCCTAATGGCTTAAGATATAGTGATGAATTTGTAAGGCACAAGATTCTTGATGCTATTGGGGATATGGCACTTTTGGGTTATACTATGATAGGTGAATATAATGCTCATGCAGGATCTCATCATCTAAATCATTTATTAACAAAAAAACTTTTTGAAGTAGAAGCTAATTATGAAATTATAGATCTTGAAGAAGCACAAGATGAAGCTAGTGTATTTGAATTAGCTTATGCTAAAGTTTAAGTATGAGAATATTTTTTGTTTGAAGTATTAGTTATTTGTATCTCAAATCCTTTATTAATAGGTATTTATAAAAATAAAAAATTATTAAAAACATATGAATTAGATGGAAAAGTTTCTGATACTTTAGATAAAACTTTTTGTATTATATTAAAAAATTATGAAATTTCCAATATATATTATGTTAATACACCAGGGTCTTATATGTCAATAAAACTTTCATATATATTTTTAAAAACTATAAGTATTGTAAAAAATATACAATTATACTCTTGTAGTGGTTTTTTGTTTAATAACAACTCTCCTATTAAAGCATTAGGAAAAAAATATTTTTTTAATGAAAATGATACTATTAAAGTAGATTTTTTAGAAAAAGATACTAAACTACACAACTTTGAATTACCAAGTGTTTTAGATAAGATAAATTTTTCATCTAATACTTTGCCAATTTATAATTTACCAGCAGTATAAAAGGAAAAAAATAGTGAGAATATGTGTACCAGCGAGTAGTGCTAATCTTGGTTCAGGTTTTGATACTTTAGGCATAGCTTTAAATTTAAAAAATGAAGTTGTAATAAAACCATCAAAATTTCATAGTGTATCATTAAAAGGTGAGGGTTCAAATATTCCAGCTATTAAAGATAATCATATGTTTATGTCTATTTTTAATGATTTTTATAATAATTTATCTAACAATAAAAAAAATTTTAGATTTGAATTTTTTAATAAAATACCTATTACTAGAGGACTTGGCAGCTCATCTTCAGTCATAGTTTCAGCAATTGCAAGTGCATACAGTATTGCTGATGTTGAAATTAGTAAAGATAAATTATTAAACTTTGCACTAGCATATGAACATCATCCTGATAATATAACACCTGCTGTTATGGGTGGTTTTAATGTAGCTACTGTTAAGAATAATGAAATACAATATATCAACAAAAAAATACCTCAACATTTAAAAGCAGTGCTTGTGATTCCAAATAGAGCTATGTCAACAAATTTATCAAGAAAAATTTTACCTTATAAATATTCTAAAGAAGATGCTGTTTTTAATATTTCACATTCTTCTTTATTAAGTGCTGCATTTATGAGTGAGAATTGGGAAATGCTTAAAATAGCTTCTTTAGATAAAATACATCAACAATATAGAATGAAATTGATGCCTGAGTTATTTAATGTCCAAAAACTAGCTCTTAGCAATGGAGCTTTAATGAGCACTTTATCAGGATCTGGATCAACTTTATTTTCAATGTGTTATGAAGATGATCTTGATACACTACAAAAAAAACTAAAAAAGTCTTTTTTCCATTTTAAGGTTACAACATGTGATTTTGACAATCATGGTCTTAATATTTTTAAGTAAAAAATTGTAATTAAGATAATTTTAGGTATAATGTTTGGCTAATTTAAAAAAACCTGTTAGAATGTGTGTTTTCTGTAGAAATCGCCATGAGCAAAAAAACTTATTGCGTTTAAAATGTGAAAATAAAAAACTTGTGTTATATGATGGTTATAATAGAAGTTTTTATATTTGTTGTAATTGTATAACTTTAATTGATCAATATGATATTAAAAAAAAATATTATAGAAGAATTGAAAACACACTTTGTAAACAGTGTAAGAATAAAGATAACTACATAGTAGAACTTAAGGAGATATTAACATATGTCAGATAATGTAAGAGTATATGAGATTGCAGAAGAAGCTGGTGCATCAAGTGCTGAAGTAGTAAAAAAAGCAAAAGATTTGGGGATAGAGCTAAAATCAGCTCAAAGTCAAGTATCATTTTCAGATGCAGAAGAAATAGCAACTTATATAATGACAGGAAAAAGTTCTAAGCTTAAGATAAAAAAGAAAGATAAAGATAAAAAAACTTTATCTAAAAAAGATGAAGAAGCAATAAAGAACAAAGAAGAAGATAGTGGTATTATAAAAAATAAATTAGAAAAGCCAAAAAACATTGAAGAACAAAATATTTCTTTGAAAGAAGATAAAGATAATAATACGAGTTTAAGTGAAATTTCTAATGAAAGTAAAAGTAAATCTTCTACCCCAAGTACTCCAAGTAAATCTCCTATTAGAATCATTCCTAAAAAAAGAGGTTTAAAAATTGTAAAAAAACTTAAACCTAAGATTATACATAAGCCAAATATTGATATAAATGTAAATGAAGAAAATAAACAAATGAAGTCTCTTAGTGAAATATTTGGATCTAATAATATTAAACAAAATACATCTTCAACTAAAGAGATAAAATCTAAAATTAAAAAAGATAAAAAAAAACCAATACAAAAAGACCAATAGTATGGAAAAATAATAGATATGTCTTTACAAAATAACAAAAAAGTATTTATTAATAATAAAAATATTAATAATTATGATTCTTTATTAGGAGAGGAAGTATTTTTATTAGATATTGTTGAATCTGATAAATCTAAATTATTAG
>JADGEG010000267.1 GCA_016744485.1 Arcobacter sp.
TAAAGTAAGTAAATATCTTGAATTAATATTAAAACAACGTGGATATAAAGTGTACCTTACTAGATATTATGATAAATATATAAAAGTAAGAAATAGAACTGTTTTAGCAAATAAGAAAAAAGCAGATATATTTTTATCTATACATGCAAATGCCGCACATAAAAATAAAATAAAAAAAGCAAATGGAATAGAAACTTTTTTTCTAAGTCCAGCTAGAAGCAAACGAGCTAAGAGAATTGCTGCTATTGAAAATAAATCAGATATGAGAAAAATGAATTATACTAGCAAAAACACTTTACTTACAATATTAAATCAAAGTAAAATCACAGCTTCTAATAAATTAGCTATTGACATACAAACTCACATGTTAAATAGTGCTAGAAAATTATATAAAAATGTGGAAGATGGAGGAGTTAGAGAAGGGCCATTTTGGGTATTAGTAGGAGCTCAAATGCCTTCTGTTTTAATAGAGCTTGGTTATATAACACATTTAGTTGAAGGTAAAAGATTAAGCACAAATAGATATAAAAAACAATTAGCTTTAGGAATTGCTAATGGGATTGACCAATATTTTCAAAATAATCCTTAATAGAAACAATAATTTTTTTTTGTTTATTTTTTATTTTAGGTAAATTATCTAATGAAAAAAATTGAACTTTTTGATTCTCCCATGATAAAAAATTATTTAATAATTTATCTTCATAAAAATATTTGTTTAAGTTTTTAAGATGTTTAATATTAAGTAACCATATACCTATATTTTTTTCTTCATTAATTTGTTCAAAATATTGTGAAAAGTATTTTGTTTCAACTTTTATACTACATTCTTCTAAAAATTCTCTACAAGCTGTTTTTTTTATATCTTCATTTTTAAATCTAACACCTTTTACACATCCCCATTTATTTTTACTTTTTATAGATTTACATAGAAGAATCTTAACATAATCATTAGTATACTCATATAATACAATGCCATAGGCTTCTATTTTATTCATAATTTTTCCTTGTTTAATCTTTTATTATATAATAAAAAAGAAAATAAAAACCATAAAAATAAAGGTAATAAAATAAAAAGTTCTGATTGAATAATACCAGAACTTGAAAACTTATAAAGCATAAAAAATATTCCCCAAAGAATAAGAGAAATAAAAATAAATAAGAATATAAAGGAAGTTGAATTAAAAAATCTTTTAGATATATTTGTATAAGAATAAATCAACATTATTAAAGGCAGAATAAAAAAAGGTACTAAATCGTAGTATATAGCTGCTCTTATATTATTTGTATTAACATTTTGTTCAGAAAGTAATACTAATGCTAAAATAGCATCTAAAATAGAAAATACATTTTTATCTTTGTGTACATTATCCAAAATTTTAGGTTTAAAACCTTCTAATATATTTAAAAATTTTTCATATCTAATATCAAGTTTAGATGTTTCTAAATTCATTTCTTTTGGTTTATTAGTAATTTTGGCATCTACAATATACCATTTGTTATTTTGGAAATATGCTTTTTTTGCTACAATTGTTTGAATTAAGTCTTCATTTTCAACTTTAAATATATGTATATTTTTTGCTTTTTTTTGTAAAGAAAATAATTTTTCAAAATATACATAATAGTTATTATATTTTAAAAAAATATCAGTTTTTGTATTTGTAAAGTAATTATTATTAAGAATTTTCTTTTTTTGCTCATATGAATATGCCAAAGGAGTTAATTTTAGAACAATTAATAAAATAAGAAAAAAAGATGTAAGATAAATAATA
>JADGEG010000106.1 GCA_016744485.1 Arcobacter sp.
ATTTTATCTTCATCTATTAAATATATGTCATCTGGATTATTTTTAATTTCATTTTTAAGCTCATCGAGCAATTTTAAATCTTTAATACTGGAATTTTGCTTAAGTTTTAATTTAATATCAGAGTTCTTTAAGAGCGAATGAATCTCTTCTTTAAAATTTTTACTTCCATATATATAAATGTTCAAAGATAACCTTAAAATTATTATTCACAGATTATACCTATATTTTATAAAATTTTAGATAAAATAGTTTTAATTACATCGAAGGTAATATATTGAAATTTATTATATTTTTATTCCTTATTATTAATACTATTGATGCTCAAAAAATAAAAGATGTGTCTAATATAGTAGGTATTAGAAATAATCAGTTAATTGGTTATGGTTTAGTTGTAGGTCTTGCAGGTACTGGTGATAAATCTAAATTTACTATGCAGTCTTTACAAAATTTATTAAGAAATTCTTATATTAAAATACCAACATCCTCTATAAAATCAAAAAACATTGCAGCAGTTATGGTTACAGGAGAAATACCAGCTTTTTCAAAACAAGGAGATAAAATAGATGTTAAAATATCTGCTATTGGGGATGCAAAATCTATTAATCATGGTCAACTATTATTAACACAATTAAAAGCAGTTGATGGTCAAGTATATGCTTTAGCACAAGGAAGTATTATCTCATCTTTAAAAAATGCAACAACTGGTTCTATTTACAATGGTGCTACTATTGAGAATGAAGTTGATTATTCTTTTGAAAATGAAAAATCCATTAAACTAAGCTTATTTAAAAATAATGCAAAACAAGCTTTTAAAATTCAAAAAGAAATTAATAAGAAATTTAATAAAGACATTGCAAAAGCAATAGATACAAGAACAATAAAAATTATGAAACCAAGCAATATGTCTATAGTTCAATTTATATATGAAGTCCAAGATATTAAACTAGATTCATCTTTTAAGACAAAAATTATAATTAACTTGATTAATGAAACTATTATCGCAGGTGCAGATATAAAAATTTCAACTGTAACAATTGCTAAAGAAAACTTTACACTTAGAATTAAAAAATCACCTCTTAATAATTTAGAATGGAATGATAAAAAAATCAATAAAGGTACTAATATAGGTGATGATATTAGACTTGATAATAAACCATTAACTATTAATATTAACCATGCTCTTATGAATTCAAAACAAACTCCAACGATTTCTGATCTTGTGCGAGCTATGAAAATAATGAAACTACCAATATTAGAAATTATTGACACTATAAAAATGCTAAAGAAAATGGGTGCAATTGATGCAGACATTGAAATAAGAGAATAGTATGGCAGAATTTTTAAGTCAAGATGAAATTGATGCTCTTTTAGACATAGCTGAGCAAGGTGAAGACATTGAAGCTAAACCTGAAGAGAATGTCGTATCAAGAGAAAAAAATTATTCTATATATGACTTTAAAAAACCAAATAGAATTTCAACAGAACAACTAAAAGCATTTTCAACATTACATGACAAAATGTTAAGAGATCTTATTACTGACCTATCAGCTATGCTTCGAAAAATTGTTGATGTCAAACTTTATTCTATTGAACAAATGACTTATGGTGAATTTATTTTATCCATTCCTCAATTAACATCATTAAATACTTTATCCATTAGACCACTTGAAGGAAGAATTATAATTGAATGTAATCCTGGAATTTCAAGTAAAATCATTTCAGAATTATTAGGAAGTGGTGCTGTTTCTTCACATGATAATATAGATAGAGAATTTACTGAAATTGAAGTTGAAATTTTTGATCATTTCTATACAATGTTTGTTAAACACTTATATAAATCTTGGCATGATGTTAGTCCCTTAAATTTTAAAATTGAAACAAAAGATACTAATGCAAATGCAATTCAAATCATATCTGATCATGAGATTGTATTATTAGTTGTACTTGAAATTACTATAGATGACGAATCTGGTTTTTTATCTATTTGTTATCCTATTTCTTATATAGAGTCCTTATTAGATAAGATTGTAAAAAAAATATTTAACGAAGGTAAAAATAGAATTATCAGTAAAAAGAAAGATATAACAACACTTATTTCTGGTTCAAAAATGACAATAGAAGCTATTATAGCTGAAACTGAACTTGATATTTCTGATATTTTAAATTTAAAAAAAGATGATATTATTTTATTTAATAAAAATGCTACAAGTTCAATTTCTAAAGTTTATATAAATAATACTGAAAAATTTTTAGGTACTTCTGGAGCATCTAATAATAGAAAAGCTATACAAATTACATCAAATGTTGATCATGAAAAACAAAAAACACTAAGTATTTTAAGAGATATGAATGAAGAAAGATCTAAACAAGCAAAAGTAAGTAGTGAAAATATAACAAGACTATTAAAAGATAGAATCATACCTGGGAGGAAAAAAATTTAGAACCTCATGCTTATATGCATTTATGATGGTATTTTTATGTTAAAAAACAAGATAAAGTTTATTCTTATATTTTATCTTGTTTTTTACTTAGTTTATTAAAATAGTAAATCATACCCCCACCAGCAATGAATGCAAAAGGAGCAGCAAAATACCAGTATTGTTTTAATAAATGTAAAAACACTAAAATTTCTTCTCCAAAATACCAAGCAGGTATTATAGTAATAGCAGCCCAACACCAAGCACTTATTAGATTAATAAATGCAAATGTTTTACTTGAGTATCTTGTTAGTCCTATAGAAATAGGAATAATAGTTCTCATTCCGTACATATATCTTTGTATAAAGATAATAGGCCAACCATATTTTTTTAATAATAAATGTGCAAGTGCAAACTTTCTTCTTTGACCTTTAAACTTTTTAAAAACATATGTTTTATTAAATCTTCCTATATAAAAATATATTTGATCTCCTGCAAACCCACCAAGGCCAGCAATTAAAATAGCAATGTATAAATTCATATCTCCTGTATGAGCAAGTAACCCTGCCATAATTAGACCTATTTCACCTTCTAAAATACTCCAAGCAAATAAAATAATATAACCATAAGTTTTTAATAAATATATGAATTTATTTTCAATCCCATTAACGGGAGCATGATATAAGTTATATATTAAAAAAGAACAAAATATAATAACAATTACAAATAAAAATTTTCCAGAATTTTGTTTGAATTTATTTTTCAATATCTTTCCTAATCAAAATTTAATAAAGTTTTTGCTTGAGTCATATCTTTATCGCCACGACCAGATAAATTAATAATAATTAATTTATTTTTGAACATATCTTTTTCTTTTTTTAAATAAGCTATTGCATGTGAGCTTTCAAAAGCAGGAATTATTCCTTCTTTTTGACTCAGCCAAACAAAAGCATCTAAAGCTTCTTGATCTGTAATTGAATCATATCTTATACTTTTATTTTCTTTATGAAAACTATGTTCTGGCCCAATTCCTGGATAATCTAAACCAGCAGAAATACTATGTGCTTCTAAAACTTGACCATTTTCATCTTGTAAAAGGTATGAACACTGACCATGTAAAATTCCTGCTTTTCCTTTTGCAAGTGAGCATCCATGCTTAGAAGTATCAAGTCCTAAACCACCTGCTTCAATTCCTATACATGTAGTTTGTTTATCTTCTAAAAAGTGAGAAAAAATACCAATAGCATTTGAACCACCTCCTATACAAGCTATTACATAATCAGGAAGTTTATTTTCTTTTTGTAAGATTTGTTCTCTAGCTTCACAACCAATAATAGCTTGAAAATCTCTTACCATCATAGGATAAGGATGAGGACCTGCAACTGTTCCTATTATATAAAAAGTATCTCTTGCATTTGTTACCCAAAATCTAATAGCTTCATTCATAGCATCTTTTAATGTTTTACTTCCAGATTCAACACTTATTACTTTTGCCCCTAAAAGTTTCATTCTAAATACATTTAATTCTTGACGTTTTACGTCTTTAGAACCCATAAAAATAGTACATTCTAAGCCTAAAAGTGCCGCAATTGTGGCACTTGCAACTCCGTGTTGACCTGCACCTGTTTCAGCTATAATCTTTGTTTTACCCATTTTTTTAGCTAATAAACCTTGAGCTATTACATTATTAACTTTATGTGCTCCTGTATGGTTTAAGTCTTCTCTTTTTAAATAAATTTTCGCACCAATTTCTTGACTTAAATTTTTTGCATGATATAAAGGAGTTTGTCTTCCAACATAATCTTTTAATAAATCATTTACTTGTTTCCAAAATGTTTCATTAAATCTATATTTTTTATATTCTTCTTCAAGTTCAAGTAAAATAGGCATTAAAGTTTCAGGCACATAACGTCCACCAAATTTTCCAAAATGTCCATTTTCATCTGGATCAAAAATACTTTTTTTAGGTATGTACATATTTTTCCTTATATATTTAAAACTGAATAAATATTTGTATGTTTTTCTAATTTTTCATTTGAATTAAAAATTAGTAAATTTATAATAAAACATATTTCAACTAAATTAACATCTAGCTTCTTTATAAGCCTAGAAGCTGCATTTGCAGTTCCTCCTGTTGCTAATAAATCATCTATTAATAAAACTCTTGAATTTTTAACAAAAGCATCAAGATGTATCTCAACTTCATCAAAACCATATTCTAATTCATATTTTTCACAAACTGTTGTACTTGGAAGTTTGCCTTTTTTTCGCATTGGAACAAAAGCTATTTTTAATCTATCAGCTAAAGCAGCACCAAAGATAAAACCACGAGCTTCAATACCAACAATATAATCTAAATCATAAGTTTTATATCTTTGTTCTAAATGATTCATTAGTGTTTGATATGCTTGTTTATTATTTAACAAAGTAGTAATGTCTTTATAAATTATGCCTTTTTTAGGGAAATCTTTAATATCTCTTATTGCATTTTTTATTATTGTTGCATCTTGTTCGTTTAAAGTCATATTATTCCTTGTTAAATTCATTATCAACTATTTGACAAATTATATGACCAAATAATATATGCATTTCTTGAATTCTTGCTGTATCCATTGATGGAACTATTAAATTTAAATTCGAATAATCTTTAAGCTTTCCCCCATTTTTACCTGAAAAAGCAATGGTTTTACATTTGAGTTTATCAGCACTTATAAACGCATTTATTATATTTTGCGAGTTTCCACTTGTTGAAATACCAATTAATACATCACCTTCTTTAGCTAAAGCTTCAACTTGTCTACTAAATATTTCTTCATAAGAATAATCATTAGCAATAGCCGTTAATGCTGAGGTATCAGTTGTAAGTGCAATACCAGCTAAAGCACGTCTTTCACTCTTATATCGTCCTGTTAACTCTGCAGCTATATGCTGTGCATCTGCAGCACTTCCACCATTTCCAAATAATAGAATTTTATTACCATTTTTTAAAGCTTGTACAACTACAAGGGCGATTTCTTCAAGTGGTTTTTCCATAGTTTGTATAACTTTTTTTGTAGTTTCTAAATGTGCTAAAAGTTCATTTTGTATTATCGTTTTCAATTATAGACCTTTTTTTATTTTATTAATAGTCTTACTTGTACTTTTTCCTTGCACAAATGTTACTAGTTTAGTTTCTTTTGCAATATCAGAACCAACTATATCTTTATCTTCATAATCAGACCCTTTAACTAAAATATCAGGCTGTACAATTTTAATTAATTCATATGGAGTATCTTCATCAAAGATAACTACATAATCTGTACATTCTAAACCAGATAATATATATGCTCTATCATCTTGGACATTTATAGGTCTTCCATCCCCTTTTAATCTTTTAACAGATGAATCGCTATTTAAACCCAATATTAAAATATCACCATAAGATTTGGCTTTATTTAAATACTGCACATGACCTTTATGTAAAATATCAAAACAACCATTTGTAAAAACTATTTTTTTATTTTGTTCTTTTAATCTTTTGATTACTTTTTGTATTTCATTTATTGATTTAATGTGAAGTTCTATTGAGCTTTTATGTAAAGTGGCTTTATAGTCTTCAATTTCATCAAACGTAACAGTAGAACTTCCTAATTTTCCAACAACCACACCAGCTGCTAAATTAGCAAATTCGACAGATTTATATATGTTATTACCACTTGATAAAGCATAACCAAGTGAAGCTAATACTGTATCTCCTGCACCTGTTACATCATATACTTCTCTTGCTACTGTTGGTTTTATAATTACTTCATCATTTTTATCTAATATAGCTATTCCTTGTTCACTTAAAGTTATAATAGAAATATCTAAATTAGAAATTATTTTTAGTTTTTGCAGGGCTTCTTTTAATTGTTCATCATTTTCAATATCAATTCTTGAAGCAATTTTAGCTTCAGTTTTATTTGGAGTTAATAAATAAGCACCTTTATACTTTGAATAATCACTCCCTTTTGGATCAACTATGACTTTTATATTATGCTCATTTGCATAATTAATTACTTTTTGTGTTAAATCATTGGTTAATACACCTTTTCCATAATCTGATAATAAAATTATGTCATAAGCATTAATTCGCTCTTGTAGCTTTGAATAAAGTTTATTTACACTAGAAAAAGAAATGTTATTTTTGCTTTCGTGATCAAATCTTACGACTTGAGAATGAGAAGCCATTATTCTTGATTTTTTAGATGTTTTTCTTCCTTTTTGTTCTATTAAAAATGATTTTACACCTTCTTGATCAAGTTTATATTTTAAATCAATAGCAGTTTCATCACTTCCAATGACAGACATAACACTAACATTTGCTCCTAAAGATACTAAATTAGTAATTACATTACCAGCACCTCCTAAAACTATTGTTTCATTTTTTATATCCACAACTTGAACAGGAGCTTCAGGAGATATTCGTTCACATTTTCCCCATAAATAATGATCTATCATTAAATCACCGATTACTAATATATTAGGT
>JADGEG010000107.1 GCA_016744485.1 Arcobacter sp.
TATAATCATATATTATACTTATGTTATTTACTATTTCTTCTTTTTTAAGTATTAAAGAGTTTTTATCTCTTTGAAGTATTTCATAAGAAAAACTATTAGTTGATACTTTTTTTATATCACCATACCTATCATAAGTCATATCTTGTATAAAAGAAGTATCACTTATTCTAAGAGGATATGCATTTAGAGTATCTCTGCTTATATTGTAAGCTCCACTTGAAAGTAATAAATTATCTTTATCATAAGTATAAGAATAAGTCTTATTTGCATAAGAAGTAGAACTTATATTAAAATCATCATTATATGTATATGATATAGTATTATCAAACACACCTGTTTGAATAATACTTGTTAATAAATCTCCATCATAAGTAAAAGATAATTTCTCATTATCTTTTGTAATAGATTTTAATATATTCTTATAAAAGTATTCATATGATATATCATATGAATTAGTACTTAAGTTTACTAATTTATCATTAGTATAAGTATTTACTATACTTTTTGAACTAGGTCTTATAATACTTATTAATTTTCTATTTTTATTATAAATATATTTACTTTGTTTATCTAAAGCAGAAGTATATGTAGCTCTTTTATCTAAAGAAGTAAAAGTAAAATCATGACTTGAATTATTTGGTCTTAGTATTTTTATAAGATTTGAATTATTATCATAAGAATATTCTTCACTAGTATTATTAGGATAATTTACTTTTATTAAATTATCCATAATATCATATTCATATGATGTTGTTTTATTAGCATAGTTTGTATAAGAGCTTATATTTCCTCTTGAAGTATAAGTATAAGAAGCTTCTTTGTCTTCTATACTTTGTTTTATTAATCTTCCTTTATTATCATAAGTATAGTTTGTAGGATATAAGTTACCACTTTGTATTTGTTTTATTTGTTTAGTATTTTCATCATAGGTAGTTGTTATAATTCTATTTTCAGGGCTTGTAATAATATTTAAAGAGTTTTCATAATCATCTTTTATACTTAATGTTTTATTATTTGAAGTAATAGTTTTTATTCTTGATTTTATTTTAGCATTAGCACTATCATTTTCATTTTCATCATAAATATAGCTTGTATTATAAGTTATAGTTTTACTTAAACCAGATGCTTGTCTAATAACAGATTGTTTTAATATACTTTCTTGTGTATAGATATCTTTTGTGAAGGTATTTGTTTGTATTACATCATTTCTTGTTATAGTTTCTTGCTTAGCATCTTTTGAAAGAAGTCTTGTAAATATATCTAAAGAAGGATCAGTATTTGTGTACTTAATAGAACCATCATCTAATGTACTTTGTTTATAAGAATATATATCACCTAAGGGATGTTTTATACTATATGTTTTATCTGTAGCATCATTAAGATCAGAAATATCTTTTAAAAATAAATATTCACCATTATTTCTATCTAACTCTTTTATGACTTTTCCTGCTTGGTCATAAAATATAATAGAAGATTTATTGTTTTGATTAGTGATTTTCTTTAATAAAGATTGTGTATCATACTCAAAGCTATACTGAGTATCATCTTCATATCGTACACTTAATAAATCACCTTTTTCATTTATATCTAAGTATGTTTTATGTCCATTTGCTGAACTTATCATAGATATATTATCATTTGCATCTCTTGATATATTTATAGTATTGTTAAAACTATCTTTCATACTTACTAATTGATTTTTATCATCATAAGTAAAACTTGTTAAAGTTTTTTTAGTAAACAAATCTTTTGTGAAAAGATGATTTCCTTTTAAATCAAACTCATATTCTTCATTATTAGAAGAAAGTATGAGTTTTGAGGAGTTTATATCATCAAGAGTTTTATTATAAAGCTTTTGTACTTCTTCTTGTGATAAAGATCTATTATAAATTCTAAAATCATCTATTAGTCCAATATATTGTTCTTCTTGTGTCCAACATCCATTCATACAATCTTGGTCATTACCCAACCATATACTACTTGTTATATCAAAGGGTCTAATATTTACATCTTGTGAAGTATCTAATATACCGTTTATATATAATTCTTGTTTATTAGCACTAGTTACAATGGTGATTAATTTAAACTTTTCAGGTGCAAAGTTTTCATCAAATATTTGATTAGAAGAAATAAAAGTATCTTTAAATTTAGTATATACATATGTTTGAAACCGTTCATCATCAAAGCCTAGTCTATATTCATTGTTATATCTAGGACTTAAAGCACTAACAATAGTCGTATGAGTACCATTATATATACCTTTTAACCAAAAAGAAACAGTAGAGTTTACACTATTTTTTAAACTATCATTTGGTAATTCTATTAAGTCCATATAATTAGAAAATCTAACAGCCTTACCAAAAACACCATTTTCATAGCTTAGATTACCATGTTTAGTACCATGTAATTCTTGACCTGAACTATCTTTTAAATTATCTTCAAAAGCATAATGAGCAAGTAAACCATCTGTAAACATAGTATCTTTTTGTATATTTGTTCCATCACCTTTTATAAGTGTATTACTAGCTAGATTATGTATATTTGATATACTCCAAGCATTTGCTACTTTATTATTTACACTATTACTTTGTATATTTACATATATTTCATTTTGTGTAAATAAAAATATATTAGCTCTAGCTCTTATATTTGTAGCTGTTGTACTAGTTTGTGCCCAAGCTTGTGAGAATTCACCTGATGGTAAATAATATACACCTTCATATTCATATTCCACTTTTATTTTAGCTTTTACTCTTCCTTCTAGTTTATTATCTAAAAAATCTCTTCCATCCCATATAAAAGATGTTTTTCCAGTAAAATCAGAAGGAAGGAATGTTTTTACGAATTTCTTTCCAGCAACACTTAGATTTATTATAATAGTTTTTACATTTGATGGTATATCAGTTTTATCAACTTTAACATCTATTTCGTACTTATAACCTTTTGCTCTATTTGAAGAATAATGCAAGGTTAAATTAGTACCTTTTATGTTTATATCTTCATGTAATACTCTTGTTTTTAAAGTAACATAAGAACCAACACATTGTAATGGTTCATTATGTTTATTTTCAGGGTTTGGTGTAGGTTTAGGTTTATCTGATTCATCTTCTGAAGTATCTACACTTTTAGGAGTTGTTGCATTACTTGGAGTTCCAAAAGGCCAGTTAAAATCCCAAGGAGTAAAGTGAGTTATTTCTCCTCTTAAATAACTTGTTCCTATTTGATATTTTGCATTATCTTGTATTCCCACAACTTCATCTTCAAAACTACCATTAGAATTTAAATCATTTGCATTTCCATCACCTGTACTATCTAAGGCATCTATTCTTCCGTCTTTATTTGTATCAAGAAATGTTATAACTACACCATTGTTTGAAGCTTTCCATACAGCTTCATTTCTATCATAATAACCAATAGGAACAATAGAACCTATATCAAAGCCTAAAAAATTATCAACATACATAATAACAGGATTATCAAAGCTTACTGTTTCATCATCTTTTACACCATCAATACTTAAATCAGCACAATAAGTATATGCAGACTCTTGGGGTAAATCTGATGGCATTGAGTTTTCTTTTGGAAATTGTGTGGCTCTTAGATTAAAAGTATCTAATAATCTTTGTGTTCCATCTTTACTTGTAACTGTTGCTTGTGTTATTTTATTAAATACTAAAGTTGTAGATCTACTTCCTCTATCATCACTTATGGTACTTGAGTTATGTATTTGTGTATTTGTATTACTTAAATCAATACTTGTAACTTTTGTATCAAGTTTTACCATATTTACATTTGCTATAATTGTCCAATCATTTGGTAAGGCATATACTTTTCTATGTACAGATACATATCCATTCTTAGAATAAACTACATTTATATCTTTTCCACCTTCAATACCTAAGGTATAAGTACCATTACTCTTACTTAAAAGCCAACCATAATCATCATTATCTAAGACTGATACTTTTACACCTTCTAAAGGATCATCATTAATATCATATATATTTCCTCTTATCATAGAAAAAAGTTTTTCATCATAGGCGGTTTTTGTAGCATTTACAGGAATAGAGTCTATATATAAAGATGCAAAATCTAAAGCAGAAATATTACTTGTATTTAAAGCAGGATAAATAGTAATATTTATAGTATTAGAAGTAATACTATCTTTAGTAAAACTAATTGTTGTACTACCTTGTTTTAAAGCTTTTAATTTATTTGTAGAACTATCATATGAAACAATACTTGAATCTTCTATATTATAGTTTATATTATGATTTATAAAATTGTCATTATTTAATATCTCTTTTGTATTATCTTTGTATATAGCTTCTATACTTATGGTTTTTACCTGATGTACTCTTAGGTTTATTTCTGTAGGAGATACTATAAGTTCTTTTAACTCTTTGTTTGTGTTTGTATCACTTGAACTATTACAAGATATAAGAATAAAAGGAATGATTAAGATTAAAAGGGTTTTAAGAAACTTCGTTATTAGGGTTTTGGGTTTAAATAGTTTAACATTTGTTTTAAAAATCATACTTTTTTGATGTGATAGGGGTAGTTGTTTGATAAAGAACCTTTTTAATATAAATTTACTTAAATGTTAACATTAAAATTATAATTTAAAAATTAAATTAATTAAAAAGTTTTATATTTCTATATATTTGTCTTATTTTGTAACAAATGATAATACATTTATTTTATAAGATACTAAATGTGTTTATAATATGGTGTACTTAAGAACTCTCTAAGTAGTTATTGTGGTGTATTAAAATTTTCATATATTCACATGAGCTTCATCTGTATTAAATATTTCAGTTTATAATAGTAGCTAAATATACAACCCCCTAAAACTTTTAAAACTAATTTAATTTTAAAATATGCACTATGTAATTATTCTTTTTTTCTAATTCTTAAAAAAGATGCAAATTTTGGTTTATTATATTTTGTTAATCCATAATATTTATATGTAATAATATCACCAATTTTAGGATGATTAATTCTTTGTATATCTGAAAAACCTCCTCCTAAATTAAATATTATATTATTTGAAAGTTTAATTTTTAAACTTTTCATTTTCTTTTTTTTGTTATAATTAACTCCAATTATTAAACCCTCAGCATCAAAAAACTTTTTCACTTTTAAAATATTTGAACTTCTACCTTCTTGATATGCTAAATCACCTTTTTTAATAATAACTCCTTCTCCTTTTAAGAGTATTATTTTTTCTAAAAATATATCTAAGTCATCTGAATTTTTACATTTTATTTGTTTGATAAATTTAACATATATATTTTTAGATTTTTTAAAGTGATTTTTAGCATAAGTTAATCTTTGAATAAAATTTCCTTTTATATTAGGAGCTTCAAAAATATTATAAGTAATTTCTTTCCATTTTATTGATGGTTTTTTATCTAAAACTATACTTTGAATATTTTCAAAATCATTTCGTGTCGTCCACAACTCCCCATCTAATGAAAATTTTGGAAAATTTTTTGTAAAATATTTGGGTGCATTTATGATATTCCCATTTTTACTAAGTAAATTATGTCCATTCCAATATGCTCTTATTCCATCTAATTTTTCACTCATATACCAGCCAATAATATTATGTTCTTGTTTATAGATTTTAGCTTTTTCCAAATCAAGAGCTACAATATCTTGAAATAAAAACATAGCTAATAAATAAATAATAAATTTCATAAAAATCCTTTAGTAAATAACTTATAAGATAATATATAATTATTATATATAGTCTTATTAAGTCATAATCACTTTTTAGATAAGATAATATTAATTTAACAAAAAGTAGGATTTTTATGAAATATAACGACATTGATTTTAATACAAAAACCATATTAATAACTGGAGCAGCAGGATTTATTGGTTCAAACTTATGTTTTTATTTTCAAAAAAACTATCCTAATGCGACTATAATAGGACTTGATAGTTTTAGATCCCAAGATACATTTTCAAATAAAAACTTAAAAAGTTTTGGACATTTTAAAAATCTTTTAGGTTTTAAAGGCACAATTATCAGTGGCAATATAAACGATAATAAACTTTTAAAAACACTAGAAAATGATTATAAGTTTGATTATATTTTTCATCAAGCTGCTATTTCTGATACAACTGTAAAAGAACAAGATATAATGATAAGTACAAATGTGAATTCTTATGAGAATTTATTAAAAATAGCCATAAAACATAAAGCAAATATGATATATGCGAGTTCAGCAGCAACATATGGAGATGCTAAAGCACCTCAAAGTGTAGGAAATGAAAGTCCAAATAATATATATGGTTTTAGTAAACTTATGATGGATAATATCACATACAAATACTTAAAAACAAAACTTGATATATCAATTGTAGGTTTAAGATACTTTAATGTATATGGACGACGAGAATTTTATAAAAATAAAACTGCTTCAACTGTTATTCAATTTGGACATCAATTATTAGCAAATAATGCTCCTAAATTATTTGTAAATAGTGATAAAATTTTAAGAGATTTTATTTATATAGAAGATATTATTCAAGCTAATATTAAATCTTGTAAACCTTTGAAAAGTGGTATTTATAATATAGGAACTGGAAAAGCTAGGTCATTTCAAGATATAAGCGATATTTTACAAAAAGAATTAGGTACAAGTTTTAAGACCCAATATATTCCAAATCCTTATATAGGACAATATCAGTTTTTTACACAAGCAAATATAGAAGATAGTACGAAATATTTAAAATTTTCTCCAAGATTTGAATTAGAAGATGGAATTAAAGCTTATATTCCTGAAATAAAAAAATTATATAAAGAAGAGATATTATGATAAAAAATGACAAAAAACCTAATATATTAGTAATCGGTGATTTAATGATAGATCATTATTTATGGGGA
>JADGEG010000108.1 GCA_016744485.1 Arcobacter sp.
AAATCGCAATTACCAAATATACATTTAACTGGTTATAGACCATGGGGAACATATACTGTTCTTGAAGATTCTGAAGGTTATAAAATAAAAAGAATAGAAGTAAAACCGCATAAAAGACTTTCTTTACAAAAGCACAAGTACAGAAATGAACACTGGGTAGTAGTAAATGGAAAAGCTACAGTAACCATAAATGAGAAAACTTTTGTACTAAATCAAAATGAATCAACTTATATAAAAGCAGGAGATATTCATAGACTTTTAAATGATACTAATGAATTATTAGTTATATTAGAAGTGCAAGTAGGCAGTTATACGGGTGAAGATGATATAGAGAGATTAGAAGATGATTATGCAAGGGATTAGATAAATGTTAAAAAAAGTAGCATTGATTACAGGAATTACTGGGCAAGATGGAAGTTATTTAGCAGAATTTTTATTAAAAAAAGGTTATATTGTTCATGGAATAAAAAGAAGAAGTTCACTTTTTAATACAGATAGAATAGACCATTTAATACAAGATAAACATGAAAATAATATAAAGTTTTTTCTTCATTATGGAGACATAACGGACAGTATGAATCTAACTCGCATTATTCAAGAAACCCAACCTGATGAAATTTATAATCTTGCAGCTATGAGTCATGTTGCAGTTTCTTTTGAAACACCAGAGTATGTAGCAAATGCAGATGGAATGGGAACACTTAGAATTCTTGAAGCAGTGAAACTTTTAGGACTTATAAAAAAAACTAAAATTTACCAAGCGAGTACAAGTGAACTTTATGGAAAAGTTCAAGAAACACCTCAGAGTGAAACAACGCCTTTTTATCCTAGAAGCCCTTATGCAGTTGCAAAAATGTATGCATACTGGATAACAGTAAACTATAGAGAAGCATATGGTATATTTGCGTGTAATGGAATTCTTTTTAACCATGAATCTCCAGTTAGAGGTGAGACTTTTGTCACTAGAAAAATAACAAGAGCAGCTTCAAAAATAGCATTAGGTCTCCAAGATAAACTTTATCTTGGTAACTTAGATGCAAAGAGAGACTGGGGACATGCAAAAGATTATGTGCAAATGATGTGGCTTATTCTTCAAGCAGATGAACCAGAAGATTGGGTAATTGCTACTGGTCAAACTACAACAGTTCGAGATTTTGTAAAAATGGCATTTAAGTATGCTGGTATTGAATTAGAATTTAATGGTGATGGTATTGATGAAAAAGGGTATGTTAAATCAATAGATGAGAATAGATATAAGTCTTTAATTCAAAATTCAAAATTAAACATTCAAAATTTTATTGGTTTAGCAGTAGTTGAAGTAGATGAAAAGTATTTTAGACCTACAGAAGTTGATTTGTTATTAGGAAATCCAACTAAAGCTGAAACAAAATTAAATTGGAAAAGAGAGTATAAACTAGAAGAGTTAGTTAATGATATGATGAAATCAGATTTAAAACTTATGACTAAAGACGTTTACCTTCAAAAAGGTGGATATCAAACTTTGAGTTATTTTGAATAATGAATAAAAATTCTAAAATCTACATAGCAGGACATAAAGGTTTAGTAGGAAGTGCAATAGGAAAGAAGCTTGAAGAAAAAGGTTATATAAATTTACTTTATCGTACACATAAAGAATTAGACTTGCTAAATCAAGCAAAAGTTGAAGAATTTTTTAAAATAGAAAAACCAGAATATGTAATTCTAGCAGCTGCTAAAGTTGGTGGTATTATAGCTAATAACACTTATAGGGCAGATTTTATTTATGAAAATCTTCAAATTCAAAATAACGTAATTCATCAGAGTTATAAAAATAGAGTAAAAAAGCTATTATTCTTAGGTTCTACTTGTATTTATCCTAAAAATGCACCACAACCGATGATTGAAGAAAGTTTGTTAACAAGTGAACTTGAATATACAAATGAACCATATGCTATAGCAAAAATAGCAGGCATAAAAATGTGTGAGTCTTACAACATACAGTATGGCACAAATTTCATAAGCGTAATGCCTACAAATCTTTATGGTCCAAATGATAATTTTGACTTAAAAACTTCACATGTACTTCCAGCACTTTTAAGAAAAATGCATGAAGCTAAAATTAATAATGAAGCAAAAGTTGAAATTTGGGGAAGTGGTAAACCAAAACGAGAATTTTTATATTCAGAAGATATGGCAGATGCTTGTATTTATCTTATGGAAAGAATAAACTTTATTGATATTGCAAAGGATAATAATTCAACATTTTTAAATGAAGTGAGAAACACTCATTTGAATATAGGAACAGGAATAGATATATCTATCAAGGAATTAGCATTAAGCATTAAAAAGATTGTTGGCTATACTGGAAAATTGTATTTTAATGATACAAAACCAGATGGAACTATGGTGAAATTAACAAAGACAACAAAGTTAAAAGAACTTGGCTGGAAGCATGCTATTGAATTAGAAGATGGAATTAAGATTATGTATGAATGGTACTTAAGTAACAAAGGATGAGTAAAAATGAAATTGCATTTAGGGTGTGGAAAAAAGTATATTGATGGATTTAAGCATGTTGATTTACAAGATTTTGAACATATAGATTATAAAACTTCAGTAGATAATTTATATTTTGCTAAAGACAATACGATAGATTTGATATATGCAGCACATATTTTGGAACATTTTGGAAGAAATGAATATAAAGATGTTTTAAAAGAGTGGTATAGAGTATTAAAACCAAATGCAATTTTAAGAATATCGGTACCTAGTTTTGAAGCAGTTATAAAGTATTATTTAGATAAAGGAAATAATTTAAATTTATTATTAGGATTTTTAGTTGGTGGTCAAAAGATTGGCGAATACGATTACCACAAAATGGTATTTGATAAAAAACTTTTAACTAATGTACTGGAAGATATAGGATTTACAAGTACAAGAGATTATGATTGGAGAAAAACTGAACATAATAATATAGATGATTTTTCACAAGCATATTTACCACATATGGATAAAGATAATGGTCTGTTAATGAGCTTGAATATTGAAGCAATTAAATGAAAAAGGTTTTTGCTTTTCATTTGCCTAAAAATAAAAATTTTCATGGTTATTATATGGATTCATTGCATCCTTATTCATTTTTTAATGAAGATCCACATTTCACTTGGAGGGAGTTTTTGAGTGGGGGAATTAACAAATGGGATAAAAAAAGAAATTTTGGATTTATACATGAAATAGATACATTATACAGGTATAAAGATAAAGGTTATATGCAGTATATTGAAGAGTTTTTAGATAAATACAAAGATTTTGACATGTTTATCATGTCTTCTTTTAATCCAATTCATCCAGAAATTATAAGTAAATATTTAAAAAATAAAACGAAAATACTTGGTTTTATAGATGACCCATATTCTAGCTATACAAGAGGAATGCCAAATTTATGGGCTTTTGATGGAGCATTTTATATATCACCTAGCTATAGTTCAGATAAATTATTTGAAGAAGCATTATTGCAATGGGGTTCAAGTAATAATAAATGGTATCCTTTATCTCCCAAAACCATATCTTATCCAGAAATAAGCAACAATTTTTTTAAAAATCGTTCATTGGATTTAGTTTATGTTGGTAATTTTATTTCATATCCAGATGGAAGTAAAGCTGATAGATTGATAAAACTTAAAAATCATTTTAAAGATAAATTTCAAATTCATGGAAGGTGGGGTTTTAAAGGCTATTCTGCAGCTATAAGATTTTTTTGTGGAAAACCATTTTTTCTAAATAGAGTAACGGGTATTAGCATGAAAGAGCGTCAAGATTTATATTTTAATACAAAAATTGGATTAAATATGCATGTGTCTCCCACTCCAACTGAAACTGGAAATATGAGAATGTATGAAATACCTCAACATGGGATGATGCAAATATGTGATAAAGCAGGTATGAATGCACATGAACAAATATTTTCTAAGGATGAGTGTATATATTATGATAATACAGATGAAGCTATTGATTTGATAGAGTATTACTTAACACATGATGAAGAACGTATAAAAATTGCAAAAGCTGGTTTTGAAATAACTAAAAAAGATTATGTTTGGGAAAAAAACATGAAAGAATTGTTAGATTGGGCTTGGAATTTAAAGCATTGATAAAAGGATAAAATATGGAACAAGATAAAATCTGGGATTATTTTCAAAATGAAGAAATAGAAAGTTTTGAAGGAAGTTATGGAAGATTAGCTTATATTTTAAAAAATTGTAAAAATAAAAAGGTTTTAAACATTGGTGTAGGAGGAGGTGTCCTAGAAAAAATGGCAATTTCTCATAATGTTGATATTTATTGTCTTGATCCAAGTGAAAAATCAATTAATAAATTACAAAAATTATTAGGAGAAAAAAAAGCAAAAGTTGGATATTCTCAAAATATACCTTTTAAAAATGGTTTTTTTGATATTGTTATTATGTCAGAAGTATTAGAACACTTAGATAATAATGTTATATTTGATACATTAACGGATGTAAATAGGGTGTTAGCAAATAATGGTAAATTTATTGGTACTGTGCCATATAATGAAAATTTAAATGAACAGATAGTAATCTGTCCTAAGTGTGGAGAAAAGTTTCATAAATGGGGTCATATACAAAGTTTTGATACAGAAAGATTAAAAATTATTTTATCAACAGTTTTTACTAATACTAAAGTAAAGCCAAAAATGTTTATATCTTGGAATGTTCTTAACTGGAAAGGTAAGATATCAACATTTATTTTTTATTTTTTTTATATGTTGCGTATAAAAAAGAGTGGATTAAATTTATATTTTGAAGGGACAAAATGAAAATAGTTACATTTTTTAAATTGTTGTATAACAGTTTTGTTAAAAGAGATGATTGGAGTAGATACTATTTAGCAGAGAAGATTTTTTACTTAATATATCCAAAGATGAAGATATCTGAATATGGTAATATATATCATGATGATGTAGTTTTTAAAAATTATTATGAAAAATATGTAGGTAATAATTTTCATAGTTATGATAGAAAATATACATTAATGAATATTTTAAAAATTGTAAAAAATTTAAATGGACATTATGCAGAATGTGGTGTTTTTGAAGGCGCAACTTCGTATTTAATAGCAGAAGCAATGTTGAAAAATGAACAATTATTTTTATACGATACATTTGAAGGTTTAAGTAAGCCTTCTGGTAATGACGGACATTATTGGGAAAAAGGTGATTTGTTTGCAAGTGAAGATTTAGTCAAAAGTCGTTTGGCTAAGTATGAAAATATTCAATATAGAAAAGGTTATATCCCCGATAGATTTGATGAAGACTCTAGTTTCAAATTTAAGTTCGTTCATGTTGATGTTGATTTATATCAGCCAACAAGGGATAGTATAGAGTTTTTTTATGACCATATGGTGCCTGGTGGAATAATATTATGTGATGATTATGGTTTTTATAGTTGTCCTGGAGCAAAAAAAGCATTTGATGAAATAATAAAAACAAAACCTGAAAATATTGTGTTTTTTCCAACTGGTCAAGCATTTATTATTAAAGAATAAAATTTTGAAAATAGTTTTTATAATTTCATCTTTATCTTCTGGAGGGGCAGAAAGGGTAGTTTGTAATTTAGCTAATAATTTTTCAAAAATACACAAAGTTATAATACTTACTTTTTTTGATAGTGAATCATTTTATAAATTGAATGAAAAAGTAATCCATAAAAAATTAAATCTTTTAAAGGAATCGAGAAATAAATTTGAATCTATTAAAAATAATTTTAATAGAATATTGGTTTTGAAAAATGTACTAAAAAATATAGATGCAGATATAAATATAAGTTTTATGACAAATACAAATATTTTATCTATAATTTCTTCTAAATTAAACAGACAAAAAATTATCATAGCAGAAAGAATAGTATATGATTTTTATCAATCAAAAGCATTAGATATACTTAGAAAATTTATTTATACAAAATCAAATATGCTTGTAACTCAAACAATGGCAGATAAAAAGAGCTATAGTTTTATGCAAAATGTTGTAGTGATTTATAATCCTTTAGAAATTAATATATTAAAGCATAATAAAGAAAATATTGTGTTAGCTGTTGGAAGATTAGACAAACAAAAAGGGTTTCATAATCTAATAAAAGCATTTTCTGAAGTGAAGAGTGAAAACTGGAGATTATGTATTGCAGGTGAGGGAATAGAAAAAGAGAATTTAGAAAAATTAATTGTAAATTTAAAATTAGAAAATGTTGAATTGATAGGGAAAAGAAAAGACATATTTAATTGGTATGCAAAATCTTCAATATTTGTATTATCATCACAAAAAGAAGGATTTCCAAATGTTTTATTGGAAGCTATGGGGATTGGTTGTGCATCTATAAGTTTTGATTGTCCTAATGGTCCTGCTGAAATTATACAAGATGAAGTTAATGGGATATTGGTAGAAAATCAAAATACAAAACAATTATCATATCAAATACACAGACTGATTGAGGATAGAAACTTAAGACAAAGATTAGTTGAAGAATCTGTTAAGATAAAGGAAAAATATAATATAGTAAAAATTACTAGAGAGTGGGAAGAAGTAATAAATAAAGTTATTGCTAATGATTAAAATAGTTTTATCTATTCGTTCTTTAAATATTGGTGGAGCAGAAAGACAATTTATTGAACTTGTGAGATATATTGATAAAACTGTATTTAATGTGACTGTCTGCACCATGTATGGAGGAGTTCAAGAAAATATATTAGAAAATATACCTAATATTAAATATATAAATTTAGAAAAAAAAGGTAGATATGATTTTTATAAATTTTATAAAAATTATACAAAATTATTAAAAGGTACAAATCCAGATATTATTTATAGTTTTTTAGGAGAGATGAATTTG
>JADGEG010000109.1 GCA_016744485.1 Arcobacter sp.
CAACTCTCAATTTACTTTGAGGGAAGACTAGATAAAACACTAAATTTATGATTCAATTTTAGGAATTACTAGATGCTGACACAGATTATTGAACAGTCCACACTAGCATAATAAGTAAGAGCTAATCACTGTGTAGGCTTATAAAAAAGCTTCACAGTGACTTAAAAATATTAATTGTAGAGAACTTAAGTATTGTAATTTTCTTTAAAATATCTATTAGTCTCTGCTGTAATTACTTTAGATAATAAAAGTAAAGCTATTAAGTTAGGTATTGCCATTAAACCATTTGCTAAATCTGAGAAATTCCAAACAAATCTTAATTCCATCATTGCTCCTACCATAACAAAAGCAATAAAAACCACCCTATATAATTTAATAGATTTATCTCCAAAAAGAAATTCAAATGATCTCTCTCCATAATACGACCAACCAAGAATTGTAGAATAAGCAAATAATACTGTTGCTATTAGGACAATAAAAGAACCTGTATCTCCTAAAAAATATTGAAAACTTTTTAAAGTTAAATCTCCTGCACCATTACCTTCTAACCAAATAGGTGCCATTAAAATAATAACCGCTGTCATAGTACATACAATTAAGGTATCGATAAATGTTTGTGTCATAGATACTAAAGCTTGCTTAACTGGATCATTTGTTTTTGCTGCTGCTGCTGCTATTGGGGCAGAACCTAATCCTGATTCATTTGAAAATACTCCCCTTGCAATACCAAAACGAATGGCAGCAGCAACTGCTGCACCTACAAATCCGCCAGTTGCTGCAAAAGGACTAAATGCATGATTAAAAATCAAAGCAAAAGCTCCTGGAACTTTATCAAAATTTAATATTAAAATCAGAAGAGCTGTAGTTAAATACATAGCAATCATAATAGGAATTAAAAAAGATGTTGTTTTTCCTATTGATTTAATACCTCCTAGAATAACTATTGCTGTTATTATTAAAAGAACAGAACCTGTAAGCCATGTTGGAGTTTGAAATTGTGAAAATAATGCAGATGCTACTGCATTTGATTGTGTCATATTTCCTATTCCAAAAGAAGCGATTACAGCAAAAAAAGCAAAAATCATACCAAGTTTTGGCATATTTAAACCCTTACTTAAATAGTACATAGGTCCACCTTTGAAACCATTTTCGCCTTTTTCTCTATATTTTACTGCTAGTACTGCTTCTGAATATTTTGTTGCCATTCCAACTAGACCAGTAACCCACATCCAAAATACTGCACCAGGGCCTCCCATTGTAATAGCAGTTGCAACACCAACAATATTACCTATACCAACAGTTGCTGCTAAGGCTGTCATAAGTGCTGCAAATTGAGATATATCTCCTTCTGATTTTTCATCTTTTGAAAAAATCAATTTTAGGGCATGTCCCATTGCCCAAAATTGCATTCCTTTTAATCTAATTGTTAAATAAAGCCCCGTCCCAACTAATAAAATTAACATAGGTACACCCCATACAAATGATGAAGCAGTCGACATCCAACTTTCTAAAAGTTCCATACTTTTTCCTCCTAATATATAATTAAATTGATATATTTTGTATAAAACAATAATGCTTTAAAATTAAAATATATGCATAATCAGTTTAAAGTATAAATAGGGTACAAAAGTATCAAAAAAAAGAAATTTTAATATTTTTTATTAGGAATTAATATTATTAATGTTCCTTTTTCTTTCATAAGACCTGCTAAATGTTCAGCTTCTTTTCCATGTCCCCAAAAAAAATCAGCTCGTATTTCTCCTTTAATAGCTCCACCTACATCAGCTGCTACCATTAAATGATTAATGCTTTGTTTGTTTTGTGGATTATATGTATTAATAAATACAGGCATTCCTAAGGGAATATATTTTCTATCTACTGCTAAATTTCTTCTTGCTGTAAGTTCTATTCCTAATGCACCTGTTGCACTTTTAGAACTTTGAGTAAAGAATACATAACTTTTATTTAAATTTAATATTTTATCTACTTCCAAAGGATGCTCATATAAATATTTTTTGATACTTTGAAGTGATATATCTTTTCTTTTAATGAAATTATTTTTAATAAAATACTTTCCTATGGCAAAATATTTTCTACCATTTTGATTTGCATAAGCTATATTAATTATTTCACCTGTATCAAGCTTTACTTTTCCAGAACCTTGAATATGCAAGAAAAATAAATCTATTTTATTATCAACATAAGTAATCACTTCTAAATTAGATTTATTTTTTATATTTTTTCTTTCTTCATAAGCTATTAGCTTATTATTATTTATTTTTCCTCTTAATCTATAATCTTTTAATTTTGGATAAATAGAGCTTAAATCAACTGAGATTAAGTCATTTGGTACTTTATATATTGGATATTTATATCTATTATCTTTGATTTTACTACCATATAATAGTGGTTCATAATAGCCTGTGATTAGTCCAATATTTTTATCATTTTTACTATATAACATGTAAGGTGTGAAATTTCTAATAAAAAAATCTTTTGCATTTGTATTTGAGTTACTTTTTTCACAAACATTATAAAACAATTTATATCTTTTAGATTTTATACAAGATTTTTTAAAAACATTAAAAGCTAATTCTAAGTTATCTTTATAAAAACCATTTATATTATCAAATGAAATTTCTTTTAAATTTGCTTGTGAGATTTGTTTAAAGTTTTTATCATATTGTTTAGTTGAACATGCACTAATAAAAAGTACGAATAAGATTATAAGTGTATTTGTATAAAACATAATTTAGACTACCTTAGAATTATACATTTAAACTCTTCTTTCTCTATATCATTTATAAATTCAATATCTGTATTTATGCTTAAAACTCGTTTTATCCCACTTCCTCTACCAGTATAAGGTAATACATTATTACACATACGGTCTAAAGTTTGGTTTCTTCTTATTGTATTACCTAGTTTGATTTTTTCAACAGTTAATGAATTAAACAATTTACCTGGACTAGTTATCTCGACTCTAGTGTTAAATATGAATACCTGTATAGGCTTATATATTTGATAGTCTCTATGTATTAAAGCATTTACAATAAGTTCACCTAAGATGATTTCATTGATTTCTAAAACACCATTAGAATTAAAATTTTCTTCTTCTTGTCTACTTAATAAATTACTTTTCATAAAACTCATACTTGCATTATAAAGTGTTTCAAAATCCCCATAAATTCTTTTTTCAGAGATGTATTGTGTTACTGAAATATTATTTCCTACAAAATGACAACAATCAATATAAAATGATTTATTATATTTTTGAGGATTTATTCCAAATATTAAATTTCCTGCAAGTGTTAAATTTTCATCTTTCATAATATCAAAATTTTGTAATAAAGTTTTCAAATTTAACTTTTCACTTTTTAATTCTTCATACAAATCCTTATCAAATTTCTCTAAAAATTTAGTAAAAAGCTGCATACTTAAATCATTAAAATCACTATTATAAACTTTTTCTTCATCTGGAAATAATTTTTTAGATTCTGCAAATAATCTTTTAAGTTCTTCTTGTGAAATCTTTTTTTTATCTGCACCTGACTTAATATAATAATCTCCACTACTTGTAGCATAAGGTTTACTAGTGCCATTTTTTATAGAAACAACTATTAATCTTTTATCATCTATTGATATGTTTTGCATTAAAGGATGTATAGGAGGTTTTGTATTTTCATTAGCGGCATTACCAATTAATTGTCCTATTTTTTCTATTTCTATCTCACTTAAACCAAGTATTTCATTAGTTTTATCAAGAACACCAAAAACTATAATTCCACCCTCTGCATTTGCAAATGCAACAAATTCTTTTGCTAAATCTTTACTACTTACAGCTTGTACTTTAAATTGTGTATAACTATCTTCACCATTTGAAATTCTTTCAAGTAATTCTAATGTTTCCATAAATTATATATATCCCTTCTTTTATCAAAGGCCTCTTCTCCACCTTCCATTATATTTATAATATTGTCTTGCATATCATGATTATCTATACTGCCAGTTTGAATATTAATCTTATCTTCTTCATAATTACAAACCACTATTTGTTCACAATCTCCTAAAACTGGTATATTAGCATTATGAGTTGCGAATATAAATTGAGTTTTATTTTTTAGTTTTATTAACTCTTTTATAACTTCTTTATAAATAGTTTGATTATCTAAATCATCTTCTGGTTGATCAATTATAATTATATCATTATCTCTTTGTGTCAAAATAAATATAATCAAGGCTGATGCACGTTGACCTAGTGAATGATTTACTAGTAGTTCTTTATTATAAAATATTTCTATTTTATTTGATACTTGAAAAGTAAGAAGCGATGAGAGTGAGTTTATAAATTTCTCTTTAAATATTAATAGTTTATTACCACCAAATGAGATATTATCCAAGTCATTATATATTTCAATACAATCTTTATATTGAGTAAGTTTTTCATAATCAGCTTTTGCTAATCCACTTCCACTAAAAAAATTTCTTAAATATTGAAGAAAAGAGTCTTTATCTCCTTTAAATGTTGCTTTTAATTCAATAGATGATTTATTTTGATTTATAGAGTTTATTCCATCTTCAATTAATCTAAATTCATCTAAATATAAAATATTTAATTCTGATATAAGTTTTGCTAAATCAGCAGATAAATTCTTTTTTATATTTGATAGTTTTTTAATCTCTTTTAGCATTAATTCTTGTGAATTTAATGTTTTTGTATAATTTATAAAATCATCAGCTCTTAAGTTATCAGGAAGTTTAATATCTCTTTGAATTTCTAAAAAGGTATCATTAAATTTTTTATATTCATTAGTAAGTTCTTTTTCTAAAGCATCTATATTTTTAAAATTATTTAATAGAATATGTAAACTTCTTTCAGTTTCAATAAAACCTTCTTTTGTTTCATCTATTACTTTATATAATTTATCAAAAAGATATCCATTTTCTTTAGATTCATAATATTTAATACTATTAAAAAAGTCATTTTCTTCGTATTTAGCTAAATATTCGTTTGTATCATTACTAAAATTTTCAAGCTCTTTTCTAATAGTAGCAAAAGCAGTTTTGTCTTTATTGAACTCCATTTGTTTTTTCAACTTTTCTTCAATATTATGCTTTTTAAACTCATTGATTTTTAATTTTAATTCTTCTATTCTTTTTTCAACTTCTTCTGTTTTATCATCTAAATTATCATATTTTTTTATATTTTCTAGTAATGATTTTATCTCTTGTTTTTTCATATCAATTTTAGATTTAATATTTTTAGTTTTATCTCCAATAAATTTATTTATTAAATCATTTTCATATCCATCTTTATAACTTGATAAATCTTTTTGTCCAAAATATAATGGTTTGTTAAGAAGTGAAAAAATATCAAGATTTTTTATTTCATCACCTTTTTTAATCTCTATACTGTGTCCATAAACTCGCTCAATTGAATATTCATTGCCACGGTTATCAAATGCTTTTATAGTTATTTTTCCTGCACTAGCTAATAGTTTTTCTATCAAATGATTTTTATATTTATAATCTGCATTCTTGTGCGAAAATTCTAAATCTAATCCATACCTAATAGCTTCAATAATAGAAGATTTTCCACTACCACGAACTCCTACAAAATTATTCATAGATGATGATAATTCAATAGTTTGTCCATCTAATTTACCGCCACTAAATGAGATTGATTTTAAATATGAGTTTTGGGTTTTGGGTTTTTCTTTTTTTACTCTATACTCTTTATCCTGTAATGCAAACTTAACTGCTTCAAAATTATAATCACCAATCTTAATATATGATTTTTTACCTTTTCCTATCTCTCCAATAGTCTTAGGGTCTGAACCTTCTACAAAGGCAGGTAAATCATTATCTAACCATTGATTCCAATCTTTAAAATCATATTTAGTTACTTTTTGAAAACCTATTACATTGTTTCTAAATAGTTTCTTGCTAGAAAATTCTGAAATTCTGCCGCCATCTAATGCTGTGAAAAATCCACTTTTATCTTCAACATGAGCCAATATGATAAAATAAGCTCTTTGATATTTATTTAACTTTTCTATTGTAGCTATCAGATTATCATTACTTCTTCCATTTTCATTTTCATAATTTGTTTGTCCTGAAAAAGTTTCACTAATGAATTGTTGAATATAGTTATTTCCATTTTCCAACCATTCATTAGAATTAAAAACTACAAGAGTGTGTATCCCATTTGCTCCATCATTTACTGATAGTTCCACACCTGTCATAATAAATATATCTTCTTTATTTGCTTTTTTTCTAATCGACTGGAACTCTTCAAGATTAAATTTATTATGATTTGTAATTATACCAACAGAAATATTACTTTCTTTTAATTTATTTACATAAGAGCCAATATATTCAGTTTCATCTTCATTATATTTAAATTCTTTATCACTATTTGTATGTAAATGACAATCAAATCTTACCCATTGTGAACCATTGATAAATTTATCATTCATACTTTTCTCCAACTTTTATTATATAATTTAATTTTCTTAGAATATTTTTTTAAATAAATTATATCTTAATATTAATTAGATACTTGGTGTACTTCTTTGATTTTGCAAGTTTTACATTGATATTGTATGTCTATAGTTCCAGAGCATCTATCGTTTTTAAGTATTTTTTTTGTAATAATTTCATGTTCAAAGGTAGTGTTAGTATTTTTATCAAAAAATACTTTTGTTTTATCATTGCAATTTGGACACTGTCCTTTATTAAATTTATCAAGCCTTGAATGCTTGGTCTTAAAATAAAGTAAAATAGAAAAAATTACAATTAAAAATATTATTAATAAAAATACTAAAGTTTGCATAAAGCAGAGTATTACTCTACTTCAGCATCGATAACATCGTCAT
>JADGEG010000268.1 GCA_016744485.1 Arcobacter sp.
TTTTATATTTTTTAAAATTTCTTGTATGTTTTTTTGTTCAATTGTATATAAATAATTTTATAATATAAATTTTATATTGCAAAACCTAGCTTTAATGCTATAATTAGCTTTAAAAGGTCAAAAATGTTATTTGATAATAAAAAGATATATTATGCTTCACTAGTCATATTTATTTTTTTTATTTTGTATATTTTATATATAATATATACATCTTTTTTCATAGTGAAAAATCAATTTTTAGACTTAGATGATGATACTGTATATATAAACCAAGTAAGAAATGATAAATATACAAAAACACTAGCTCTTAATTTGACAAAAAACTGCACAACACACAAATGTGAAGTGCAAAGTATATTAAATCTTGTAACGAATATACCATATAAAATAAATAAGTCAGTTGCAAGAAGTGGAAAAAATGTATTAGCACAAAATTATGGAGATTGTGATGATAAAAGCAATTTTTTAATCTCACTGCTTCATGCTAAAAATTATGAAGCATATTTTGTACTAGTACCTAAACATATATTTGTCATAGTTGCTTTAAAGAACAAAATAAAAAATAAAAAAGCATTATATGTAAATGGTAAAGCTTTTTATATCTTAGAATCAACTGCTAAAAACTCTACAATAGCCTTTCCTTTACAATACAAGATTCAAGATATAAAAGCTATAATAGATCCTTTTAAAAATAAAAAATTACTTATAAGTGACTTAAGATATGAATTATGACTAATATATCAGTATTTGGAACATCTAGTGATGTAGGAAAATCAACAATAACATTTGTTCTCGCTAAAATTCTTCAAGACTTAAATTATAGTGTAGTTCCTTTTAAAGCTCAAAATGTTTCAAACAATGCTTATGTTTGTGATGATGGAAGCGAAATAGGAATAGCTCAATACTTTCAAGCACACGTTTTAAAAATAAAAACTTCATATCATTTAAATCCTATATTATTAAAATCAGGTAAAAAATCTATGGCTTCTTTAATACTTGAGGGAAAAGCTGTAAATAATATTGATGTACGATCTTATTACAAAAACTTAGATAATTTAAAACCTATAGTTGATAAATCATATGAATATTTAAATTCTAAATATGATTGTGTAGTTTGTGAAGGTGCAGGGAGTCCTGTTGAGCTTAATTTAATGAATAAAGATCTATCAAATATTTATATAGCAAATAAATATAATACTAAGATAATTTTAGTTGCTGATATTCAAAAAGGAGGAGTATTTGCTTCTATTTATGGAGTTTATAATCTTTTACCAAAAAAATTACAAAAAAATATTATAGGTGTGATTATAAATAAATTTTGTGGAGATATATCTTTATTTGATGAAGGTATTCGTATAATAGAAGAAGATTTTAAAATACCAGTTTTAGGAATATTGCCTTATACTCCTTTTAATTTTGGATTTGAGGATTCTGCTTCTTTGATGAATTATTCTCAAGATATCTCTAGCTCTATTATTAAGCTTGGAGTTATTTCTTATCCTACTATGAGTAATTATAATGACTTTGAGCCTTTAATTGTAGATAAAGAAATTAATCTTGAATTTATTCAAAGTAATATTTCCCTAGATAAGTATGATTTGATTATTTTACCTGGTTCTAAATTAGTTATAAAAGATTTACAATGGTTAAAAAAAACAGGTTTATCCAAAAGAATAAAACATTTTAATAAGATTATTTTAGGTATTTGTGGTGGATATGAGATGTTATTTAATACTTTAGAAG
>JADGEG010000110.1 GCA_016744485.1 Arcobacter sp.
ATGATATGTTTAATTCCAATACAAAAGTAAAATTAAAAGAATTTTTAGGCATGCTTCATGTTTAATATAAATTTTGAATATCCTTTTGTTTTTTTATTAATCATTATATTTATTTTATGTTCTATTTTTTGTAAAAAAAAAGCACCTACTTACATAGTACCTCATTTAAATGTTTTTAATAAAAGTAAAGGTAAATCTTATGTCTTAATTTTTATATTACAATATCTCATAATCGTTTCTTTAATAATAGCTTTAGCTTCCCCTATAAAAATACAAAATACAAAAATAATTAAAAAAAATGGTATAGATATAGTATTAAGTATTGATTCAAGTGGTTCTATGAATAAATTAGGCTTTAATCCAAATAATCAATACCAAACAAGATTTCAAGTAGCAAAAGAAATTATAAAAGATTTTATTCCAAAAAGAATAAGTGATAATATCGCACTAATTGTTTTTGGAAGTTCAGTTATGATGGCTTCACCTTTATCTTTTGATAAAGAAGCTCAAAGTTCAATTATTAATTATTTTGATGTAGGTATTGTAGGTACAGAAACAGCTATTGTTGATTCTTTAGCATCAAGTGTAAATATTTTAAAAACATCTAAATCAAAAAGTAAGATTATCATATTATTAACAGATGGAGAAGATAATGCAAGTAAAATTCCTCTTGGTATATTAATTAAATTGTTAAAAAAACATCAGATAAAAGTTTATACCATAGGTATTGGAGTTATTGATAAATTAATGCTAAATAAAATTGCAAAAGATTCTAAAGGAAAATCTTTTTTTGCATATTCCAAAAATGATTTAGTACAAATTTATCAAGAAATAGATACATTGGAAAAATCAACAATTAAAGGTAATAAAATTATTTTAAAAGAGTATTTATTTTTTTATCCACTTTTTTTAGCTATTATTATGCTAATTTTAAAAAAAAAAAAAAAAAACAAGGACTATAGTTATGGCAGATGATAAAACAGAAGAATTAAAAATAGCATTAAAGAAAACCTTTAATCAAGACAATAACTTAAAACAAGATTTTATAAAACAAAATAAAGCTCATTCAGATACCACAAGCATAAAAAATAATAATAAAAAAACAACCAATAATCTAGTGATGTATATTTTAATTTTTATTAATTTTATATTGATTTGCATAGTTTTTTATGTATTAATTACAAAAAATGAAGCAAATATAAACCTTGTAACAAAAGAAAACAATACTCTTACAAAACAATTAGATAAAAAAGTAAAACAAATATCTAAAATAAAACCAGATACTAATAAAGAACAAAATAAAAATGATATTAAACAACTAAAAGACAAGCATATGAAACAAGTTACTATTATGAATGAAGAAATAAAAAAACTAAAACGCAATCATACAGCACAAAGTGCTATTATGAATGAAAAAATAAAATTATTAGAAAATAAAAAAGGACAAAACATATCTCTTGTGAGTCGTTCAGATGTAAAAAAATTATTTCATTCCAAAAAATTTAAGCTTTTAAAATGTTATAAATCCAAAAAAGGAAGTAATATTTTATCAAAGAACTGTAAGGATAGTATAAAAAAATTTATAAGTAAATATAAAGACCTAGCTAGATTTGAAATTATTGGAGTTATTGCAAAAGATGATGATGTTTTATATAACAAATTAAATACCAATAACTTATCTGAAGATTTGAAAAAAATAGTTAAGGAATATTTATTAAAAGGATTAGCAAGAGAAAGAGTTCTTGAGGCATTTTGGCATATAAAAGAAGTATTAAAATCAGATATTATTATGATACCTACTAATTATTATGTTAAATCTTTAAAAGAAAGCAAGGGTATTTTAATAAAAGCTTATTATTGAATTTTTGTTAAATATAAAAATTAGGATTTATAACTATGATTGATACGAATACAATAAAATTGTTAAGTAATTTATCTCTAACAATGTTTAGGAAAAACTTTTTTGGAATTTATCATGGTTCTATATCAAAAAAAATAAACCATGATTCTTTTATCATTAACACAGCTAATGCAATTTTTGATGAAATGGAAGAAAAATCTTTTTGTGAATTAAATATTAATAACAAAGATTATAGATGGAATATAGCAAGTATAGAATCGCATGTACATGCTAGCATTTATAACAATATACATGAGGCCAAATACATAGCATTTGGTGTTCCTGTTTATACCACAGCATATACATTTAATCATGATGAAATTGTTTTTAATGACTATTTTGGAAAAACAATATTTGGTTCAATTAAAATTTATGATCCAGGTAATTTTGATACTTGGTATGATAGAAATTCAGAAGAAATAACACAATATTTAAAACAAACAAATAATCACTTAATGATTATTAAAGGAATAGGAACATATGTGTATGATAGAGATATACATGAATTAGTAAAAAAAGTTGCCATTTTAGAAAATTCTGTAAGATTAATGAATATAAAATTTTAATTTTTAATAATTTATTAAAATTTTGCAAAAATCATCCTTAACAAGTGTTAATTTAGCTATTGTAAAGCTTTATTACTATAAAGTTTATTCAATTTTATTTAAAGGAGTTCTTTTATGAACAAAGCTGAGTTTATCGATGCAGTAGCTGTTAAGGCTGGATTATCTAAAAAAGACACTAAAGTTGCTATTGAGGCTGTTTTAGAAACTATTACGGAAACATTAGTCAAGAAAGAGGTTGTTAGTTTTATAGGTTTTGGTACTTTTAGTACTGCAAATAGAGCCGCACGAATTGCTAAAGTTCCAGGTACTGATAGAACAGTTGATGTGCCAGCAACTACTGTGGCTAAATTTAAAGTAGGTAAATATTTAAAAGAGTCAGTAGCTAAAAACTCTTAATTAACTTTTTATATTAAAGAGGTTCCTTATAATTTAAGGGGACCTTGTTTCGTAAAGTAATATAAAATAAATAGTTTAATTTTTTAATGGCTGTGTGGCGGAATTGGTAGACGCGTGTGATTCAAAATCACATATCTTATGGATGTAAGGGTTCAATTCCCTTTACAGCTACCATTAATTATTCTTTTTTAAAGATATTAAATTATTTGATTTTGAATATTTTATTAAATCTTCTGAAGTAATTATATTTTTTGGTATTTGTTTCAAGCACTCTTCTAGTATATATGTAGTGCTTAGTGCATCGCTATAAGCTCTATGATGATTATCAATATTTATACTTAATATTGTTTTTAATGAACTTAACCCATATTTATCTGATCTTATTGTTCTTTTTGCTAAATCAATAGTACATAATTTTCTATTTTCTAACTTTCCTAAATCATATTTCATAAAAGAATCAGATATAAATTTATAATCAAACTTAATATTATGTGCTACAAAAACACTATCTTCTAAAAATATTTTAAATTCTTCAAGTACAATTTGTAAAATAGGTGAATTTTCTAACATGCAAGGTTGAATATTTGTAATTTCTTGTATATATATAGGTATATCCTTAGCATACACTAAAGATTCATATTTATCAATAATTTGTCCATTTTGATATTTTATTGCACCAATTTCAATAATTTGTCCAGTTTGTGTATTATTTCCATTGGTTTCAATATCTACAATACAAAATATTTGCTTGGAAATATTATTTTGTGATGTTTTTAAAACTACTTTGTCATTTATAATATCTAAAGGTAAACCATTTGAAATTAATAATTCAAATTCTAATTGTGAGCAGTCAAAAAATGTTTCATCGCTATTTGTTAGGGCATTTAAAAAATCATCAAAATCAATAGGGCTTTTTATTAGTTTTTGTATCAATAATTCTAATTGAGTTGTGTGTTTCTTTTTTGTTTTTTTATGTAAGAGTTTTTTTTGTTCTTTATTTAATTTCATTTGCTTTTTTTATAAAATTAATCATTTTATTTTTGTTTTTGATACCTTTTTCTTGTTCAACACCAGAACTAACATCAAGTCCAAAAAAATTATACGAACTTAATTCATCTAAATTATCTTCTTTTAGTCCTCCTGCTAATATAAATTTACTACAATCTATATTTTTAAACCATTCTAAAAATATTTTTTTTCCTTCTCCACCAAAGGATTCAACAAAAGCATCCACTAGTACATATTCATTTTCTATATTTATAATATCTTCTTTACTTTTTACTCTTAACACTTTTATATATTTTATATCTAAAGATTTTAGATTTGTGTAATTATCATCATCAATGATTTGAGCTAATTGGATTTTTGAATTTTTACATATTTGGGCAATATAATTATGAGATTCATTAACAAAAAGACCTACACTTTGTACAAAAGGTGGTATAGCATCTATAATTTTTCGTACTTCAAAAGGGTCAATATATCTAGGACTTTTTTTATAAAAAACAAAACCTAAAGCGTTTGCACCTGCATTAATTGCATTAAGTGCATCTTCTAAATTTGTAATTCCACAAATTTTAACTTTCATATTATTTTTTTAAACTTTTTATAGCTTTTGTATAATCATTGCTTTTAAATACATACGAACCAGCAACTATAATATCAACACCTGCCTCTTTTAAAACTTTGATATTAGTTTCATTAACTCCACCATCAACCTGAATTAAACATTTAGGATTGATTTTATTTATCATTTGTTTTAATTCTTTAATTTTTTTTAAAACACTAGGTATAAACTTTTGACCACCAAAACCTGGATTAACAGACATTAAAAGAACCATGTCCAAGTCTTCAAGTAAATACTCAATTGTGTCAGGCTTTGTATGTGGATTTAAAACAATAGCAGGTTTAATATTTAAAGATTTTAATTTTTGAATAATTCTATGTGGGTGGTTCTCACTTTCAATATGAAAAGATATATACTTAGGTTTTAAATGTGCAAATAAATCAATAAAAAAATTATTATTATCAACCATTAAGTGAATATCTAATGGTTTTGATGCTACTTTAGCAACACTATTCACAACAACGGGACCTATTGTCATATTTGGAACAAAATATCCATCCATAACATCAATATGTATTAAATCACACGAAGCATCACAAATTGCATTAATTTCATTTCCTAATTGTGCAAAATTTGCAGATAAAATAGAAGGAGCAACTAACATCAAGAACCTTTTTAGAAATATTTTAAATTATATCATTTTATAAATATAATTATTCTTGAAAATCTACTTTTGCCAAATAATCTTTAAATTTACTTTGACCTAAATTATCAACTTCATAATTATATATTAGTTTTGAAATAAAATTTACAACTTTTGAGGCTTCAATTTTTAAACCTATTTGTCTTGAAAATCTACTTTTAATATCTCCTTGTAAATTTCCTCCTAATAATACATCATATCCTTCAACTCTTTTATTTTCTGCATTTTTTACTTTAACTCCTACAAATCCAATATCAGCAATTTGTGGGTGAGAACAACCATTTCCACAGCCTGATATTGCAATAGTTACATTTTCTTTAAAGTTTGGAAATGTCTCTTCAAGTTGTAATAATACTTGTTTTGAAAACTTTTTAGTTTCAGTTATAGCAAACTTACAAAATTCTTTCCCTGTACAACTTTGAAGTCTGGCACGAAATACTGAAGGATTATAAGGATAGCCCAAATCATCAAATTCATTTGCTAAGTCTTGTACTACCTCATCTTTAATACCATATACAACAAAGTTTTGAGTAGCAGTTAAACTAAGTCCTTTTGCTTTGTATTTTTCGACGATATTATACATTTGTGTAAAATCTTCTCCAGCAATTCGTCCTGAATTAGAAGCAAAGCCCACATAAGACTCACCTTGCATTTTAGCCTTATGTATACCAAAATGATTTCTATTTTCAAAAGACTGTATATCAGGAGCTATTTTTCCTTCTTGTAATTTATATCCAAGTTTTTTTTCTATTTCATCAACAAATTTGTCCAAACCCCATTCAATAACGAGGTGTCTCACTCTTGCTTTATTTCTATTATTTCTATTTCCAAAATCTCTAAATATTTCAGCACAAGCAACGGCTACATCTTGAACTTGAGTATCTTTTACATATCTATTTGCTCTGTATGCAATTTGTTTTGACTTTGATAATCCTCCACCTACACATAAATCAAATAAGATTTCACTAGAAGACGTTTTAAAAGCAGTAAATGACACATCTTGAATTTCGTGTGATGCACAGTGTTTTGTACAGGCACTTATTCCTATTTTATATTTTCGTGGAAAATTACAAAATCTATCATCATGTTTATCAAAATACTTATCAACAGACGTTACTAAATCTTTTGTATCATAAATTTCATCTTTAGTAATACCACTTACGGGACAGGTCATAATAGGTCTTGGCCCATCTCCTGATGCCATTCTTGAAGTTAAACCAACACTTTGCAGTAATTCAAAAACTTTTGGTAAATCTTTAATTTGAATATAATGAAATTGTATATTTTGTCTTACTGTAAAATCAACCAAACCTTGGGCATATTTTTGTCCAATGGTAGACATTACTTTTAACTGTTCTAAATTCATACAAGCATCAACGAGTTTAACTCTTTTCATAAAGTATTTTTTATCTTCAGCTTTATCATGATCTATATGAGGATACATACCATACCATTTAAGTAAACCTATATATTCCTTACTTAAAGCCTCACCACCTTTCGCTTCTTCGTATATGTCAGCAATAACATCTAAAGGGTTTCTTGAAGCTTTTAATTTTTCTAATGCCGATAATTCTTTTTCCATTTATTATACTTCCTTATTTAAATAAAATATAAGTTATAATTTCTATTATATTTGATTCTCGATATAACTCTAGATTCAGATTGGAGATTAAACTACCAATCTACTACATT
>JADGEG010000001.1 GCA_016744485.1 Arcobacter sp.
TGTATTTCTTCTTTATTAACTTGCTTAGTTAAATTTAGTTTTGCTTCTATAGGAATAAATAAAGAAGATATTTCCATCAATGGTTGTCTCCATTGATGGGTGATATTCGTTATCATTTCTCCCATAGAAACTAATTTATTTTGCTTAAAAATTATTTTGTCTTTTTTTTTATTTTTTTCAATTTCTATATTAATTAGATTCTCGAGAACTTTATTCTTTTCTTGTAATTGTGAAAAATTATTATTTAAATCTTTTTTCATAAGATATATATCATTTAAAATTTTTCACCATTATTTAAAATTGGTTTTAAAATTTTTTTTCCTTTTGAGTTTATATATCCTACTTTCCCATTTTTGATAACTTTTGCATAAGAGTTAGAAAAATCATAAGCATAATCATAAATTGGTTTAGCTATAACTTCACATTCATCACTAATATACCCCCATTTGTTTCCTAGTTTAGTTCTTGCATAAGAATTTACAAAGTTAAATATTTCATCATATTTTCCATTTATTTTTAAATTCATAGTCTTTGTTATGCAACCTAATTTACCGTTAACAGTTGAGCCTACAAAAGCAGCTTTCCCAATAAATTCACCAGCACTCGAAAAAACTGGTTTTTGAACAAGTTTAAATTTATCATTTAAATATCCAAACTTACCATGAATTTGAACAATAAAAAAACCATTAAAAAGTTTAGACATACTATCGTATATAGGTTTTACTAACATTTTATTTTTATTATTAACAATTCCATATTTATTATTATACTTACTAATTGAATAATCATTTCCATAATAATTATGAATCCAATGTAAATTAAATAAATTAGGATGTTGTGTCTTTATATTTTTATTCTCAATATCATCAAATTTTGATAATTTATCATATATTGCTTTTACGCTTATATTGTTTTTATTAGACAATAAACCATATTTATTTTCTTCTTTTATAATAGTAACTCTTTCTTTATTAGAACAAGCACTAAAAAACAAAATAACAAATATAGAACTTATAAATATTATATTTTTAAACATTTCAACTCCTTATTTATTTGGATTTGCTTTTATTCTAAATTCAACTCTTCTTGAAAGTTCAACATTCTCGCTACCATCTTCATTATATATTAAGTTTGATGATGATTTACCTTTAGCTATAAAAGTATCATTTAAAAATATTTGATTGTCTTTTATATATATATTTTTTAGATTTACTAAGTATTTTAGTACAGCATTTGCTCTATTTTGTGATAATTTTTTATTTTTACTAAATTTTTCTTCTAAAGTTTTAGCTGTTCTATATCTTGATGAAGTATGTCCTTCAATATATACATCAATAATTTCATTTTGATATTCTTTTATAATATTAATATATCTTGGAAAAAAATCTTTTAATATATTTTTATAGGCATTGTTTATTTTATTACTACCTCTTGAAAATATAAGATTAGGATTTTTAAATTTTAAAGTAAGTGTACTTTTATCTAAAACGGCATCCCATTTTTTAAAGTCATTCGCAAATTCATCATTTAAAGCTTTATATAAGTTAGCTATAATATGTATGCTAAACTTATCTTTCTTCATTTGAAGATTACCTTTTGTATCTTTAGCTTTTGCAAAAGCAGTATAATTTCCATTGCTTAATTCATCTTTTATATTTACACACCATCTATTGGTATTTTTAAGTATTTTGGCTTCATATATATTTGGAATATTTTCAAAAGATAAATTTACATGTTTGACATTTTTTGATAAAATATCACCACAAATTTTTGGAGTATTGTCATTAATAATATTATAATCATCTATGCTAATTAGTTTTATTTCTGGACGTTGTATTTTAACAATTTTAGGATTATTTATAACTTTTTTTACAATAATATTTGCCTTTGTACATAATTCTTTTAAATTTTTTGATCTTAACAGTTTTGCAATTTTTACGTCATTTGTTTTTGCTGCATAATGTAAAGGTGACATATCATATTTATCTACAACATTACGGTTTGCTCCATTACAAATTAATAGTTTAGACATTTTTGTATAAGCATTTCTTGTTGAGTCAATTAAAGGACTATCTTTATATTTATCTATACTATTAACTTGTGCACCACTTTTAATTAGAGTTTCTGCAATATCTAAATGATTAAATCTTGCAGCTAAATGTAAAGGTGTATATCCAAACCTATCCTTATGATTTAAATCACCTTTTTCTTTGATAAAAAACTTAATTAATTTTAAATCATTAATTCTTACTGCATCATGAATTGATGTTTCTAACAATATGTCTTGATAACTAAGATTTGTTAATGCCTTTTTATCATTATTAGTATTTTGTTTTGTAGAACAACCTGTTATTATTATCATAATAACACCTAAGCTTAAAATATATTTATTCATCGTTTTTCCTTTGCTTTAATACGTTATCTTTCATGTAAAGAGTTTTGTTTTACTTTTAAAATTGGTTTTAAAATAAAATCCAAAATTGATTTTTCTCCTGTAACTATATCAACACTAGCTATCATTCCTGGAATGATGGGTAATTTTTTACCATGTCTTTCTAAATAATTTTTATTCGTTTTAACAATTATTCTATAATAACTCAAACCTTCTTTTGAATCTTTATCTATAATACTATCAGCTGATATCTCTACTATTTCACCATCTAATCCTCCATAAATTGAAAAATCATAAGCAGTTAATTTTACTATTGCTTTTTGACTAGGATTAATAAAAGCTATGTCCTTAGGAGATATTTTTGCTTCAACTAATAGTATATCACTTGTTGGAACAATTTCTGCTAAAGTCATACCAGGTTGAATAACTCCACCAATTGTATTTATATTTAAATTTTTTATTATTCCATTAACTGGTGAAGAAATAGTAGTTTTTGCTACTTTATCTTCATCCCCTATTAATTTTGCTTTAAATTTATTTATTAACCCAACTGTTTTTTGTAGTTGCATTGATGCTTCTGATTTGAAAATATAAATTTTTTCTGAAATCTTATTTTTTGATTCTAAAATTGCTAATTTTGATTTTTTTATAGATACTGTAGCTGATTCTAGTTTTCCTTTTGTAATTGTATATTCTTTCTCAATATTTAGTAAGTCATATTTTGATTTAATTCCTCTTCGTACAAGTTTTCTAATTGTTTTTTTTTGTTCTTCTATTAGTTTATAACTTTTTTTTAAATTTTTAATGCTAGTATTAATTTCTTTTAATTCTTCCTTATTTTGATCGTGCTGATTATTTAATACTCTTAAAGTAGCTTTTAATTCATTAAACCTACTTTTCAAAAGTCTAGTTTCTATTTTATTATATTGTGATTTATCTTCAAGTACTTTTTTAGGAAATTTTAATGTTTTTAATCTTTTATACACATTTATATTTACTTCGGTATCTAAACGAACTTTTACAGCCAATAAGCTTAAATATTCTTGTTTTATTTCTTCTAATGTAGCTTTAAATCTTGTTGTGTCAATTTTCATTAAAGATTGACCTTGTGTTACTATTTCTCCTTCTTTTACTAAAATTTTTGAAATAATTCCACCATCAAGTGATTGAACGGTTTGAATTTTATCAGAAGGTATAATTTTACCATTACCACGAGCTAATTCATCTATATTTGCTAATGATGACCATGTAATAACTGATATAAAGATAGTTATTATTATAAAAAATACTAAATTAGAGAATTCACTTGGTTTTTCATTAGCATGAAAATAACTTGTATCTACAAAAGCTAAATCTTCTTTTGCTTCTTTTGATAATTTTTGTGTATTAAGTACATTTTTATTTGAATTTAAAGGCAAGTTATTATTTTTCATCTGGTAGAATCTCTTTAGCTTTTAGTATGTCACCTTTAGAACCATCAACAATTATTTTACCATTTTCAACTATAATAATTCTATCAACCAATTCCAAGATAGATGTTTTATGAGTTACAATAATAAGAGTTTTATTTGTAATGATTTTTTGCATTTTTTTAATAAATAATTTTTCAGTTTGTTTATCCATAGCATTTGTTGGTTCATCAAGCATCAAAATTTGTGGATTAGAAATCAATGCCCTAGCTAAGGTTACTGCTTGTCGCTCACCTCCACTTAAGCCTTCACCTCTTTCACCTACAAGTAAATCATATCCTGCTTCATGTTTACCTAAAAAATCATCTAAACCAGCTATTTTAGAAACTTTTAAAACTTCTTCATCTGAAACATATTGTTCACCAATTGTAATATTATCTTTAATTGTTCCCATAAATAAAAATGGTTCTTGAGGAACACACCCAATTGCATGTCGTAAGTCAAGAGGATCTATTTGCCTAGTATCAACATTATCTATTAAAATAGAACCATTTGTTGGTTCGTATAAGTTCATTATTAATTTTAATAGTGTAGATTTTCCAGAACCAATTTTTCCCAAAATTGCTATTTTTTCACCTTCTTTGATATTTAAGTTAATATTACTTAATGTTTTATGATTTTGTTCTTTATAAGAAAAATCTACATCTTTTAATTCAATTTTTCCATTTAAATGAGGTCTACTTATATATGATTTATTTTCTTTTTCAACTGGCATATTCATAACTTCATTAAGATTATTTAAAGAAAGCATAGTTTTGTCGTATTTAATAATTAGACCAACTAACTGTGAGACAGGAGCAATTACACGTCCATTTAAAATCATAGCTGCTATAATAGCACCCATGGTCATTTCTCCAGCACTTGCAAGATATACACCACCTGCAACTATTGCTATATTTGAAAACTGTGAAATAAATGCAGTAAAATAAGTTATGCTTTGAGATAAAAAGTGTCCTTTATCTGTATAATGTATAGTTTTATTGATAGATTTTTCCCAATGAGATCTCATTCTATTTTGAGCTCTAACACTTTTTATTATTTCTAAACCAGCTACTGTTTCAATTAATGTTGTATGTTTAATTTGTTCTTCTTTAACAGATTTTTCTATTAACTCTTTAAGTGGTCTTTGCATATACCAAGATGTAATAAGTGATATTAACACAGTAATAATAGTAATATATGCTAATGGCCCACCTATATAAAAAATAACAAATATAAAAATAACTACAAAAGGAAAATCGACAAATGTTGCAAGAGTTGCACTTGTGAAAAATTCTCTTACACTTTCATAAGATTGTAACCTGCTAACAAATTGACCAGTTGATGCTGGTTTTGAGTTTATTTTTATATTTAATACTTGATTAAATATTTTATTTGAAACAACTGTATCTGTTCTTTTACTTGCAATGCCTAAAAAATAAGATCTAAGTACTTTTAAAATAAAGTCAAAACACATAACAATACTAATACCAATAAATAAAACCCACATAGTATCTATTGCATTATTAGGAAGTACTCTATCATATACATTCATTGTAAATAAAGGAGTAGCTAATATAAAAATATTAATAAATAAAGATACAATTATTACTTGTTGATAAATATTTTTATTTTTATATAAAGTTCCTATGAACCATTTTTTTGGGTTTTCTACTAAAATATCTCTTTGAATTCTATTGTTAAAATTATATTCTGGTTTTATAATAATTAGTCTATTTGTATATTCTGATTTTAACTTGTCTATTGAAACAGTAATTTCTCCATTACTAACTCCTGGAAAAATAACTTTTGCTATACCTTCTTTTAAATCATAATCTAATAAAATACAAGATCTTTCTTTTTCTAATAAAAGAATTGAAGGTAATGCTAATTTTGTAATTTTATCTATACCCCTATTTACTATTTTACTTAATAAGCCAATATTTTGGGCTGATTGTACAAACATATCAATCGTAAATGAGCTATTATGTACAGGTAAACCAAACCTTAAAGACTCAGCTGATGTTTCTCTTTCATAATATTTTGATAAAAAAAGTAGACACTCTAACAAAGTATCTACTTCTCTTCTGTCTTTTAATGTATTTAATGTTTCTTTTTTATTGTTATTGTTCAAATTTTGTACTTGTCAAATATTATTTAATGGTATTTTGCATATAATAATTGATGCTTATTAATAAAATCAACATAAGGTTCATTTGATAAAATTTCAGCATTAAATGACTTCATTGCCTCTTTAGCTTCTTCTACAGAATTATAAACACCATATAAAACTTTTGATCTTTGTAATTTTGGTCCAAATTCAAAAGAATAAGCATCTTTTCCTAAGTTATTTTCTTTTATATATTGTTTTGCATTATTTAAACCTCTTATTGTCGCTATATTAATAGTAAAAGTATCTTTAGATGCTTGTAGAAAAGGTAATTTTGATGATATTGCTTTTTGTGTTTTTTCTATTTTTTTTGCTTTTAAAGTATTTTTAGATGAAGTTAAATTATTATTAATTTCTTCAATTTGACTTTCTAAATCGTTTGATGCCACATCTTCTTTTTGACTTTCTAAATCGTTTGATGCCACATCTTCTTTTGGTTCGTCTAAAAGTTCTGATAGTTCTTTATCAATGTCTTTATCTTTGATTCTACTTTTAATACTTATTACTGTTGGTTTAATATTATCACATAATTGATTTTTTTGTTTTAATATTGAATCTGTTAAAATTGATAAATTATATAATAAATCATAATAATTATTCATAGCATTATATTCCATATTAATCAAACTTTTACTTGATTGAAATAGCTCGCTTTGTGCATTTAAGATATCTATAAATGTTCTTGTTCCTGCTTCAAATTCATTTTTATATATTTCTACAATATTTACATTTGCTTCAACATATTTTTTTAGAATTTCTATTCTTTGTTTGTTTTTATAAAATCTTTGATATTGTGATTTTACATCGCTAATAATATTGTTAGTAATATCTTCTAAAGTTTTTGTTTGTTCTTGCAAAAATAATGCTTCAGTTTTAGATTTTGTATAATCACGACCTCCATTAAAAAGATTCCAAGAAAAATTTAATTTTGCATAAGCTTTATCACTTGTTCCATCGTTTGCAAGCTCTAAATCTTTATCTCTTGTAATTTTTAGTTCTAAATTTAATCTTGGTAAAAATGCAGCATTATTTTGTGCTATTTTTTCTCTTTGTGTTTTAATTTTTTCTATTTGTTCCATTATTTGATAATTTCTTAAAATAGCCATTTGTAAAGTTTCTTCTAAATTAGAAGGTAGAGTTGTTTCATTAATAATAGGTCTACAAGTTTTACTAGTAAGTACTTCACCTACGAGTTTTTTATATAATGATTTATTTGTTTCTTGTTTATCTTGTTCTTCAATATATTGATCACTTACATAATTCAATTTTGCACTTACTTGGTATGTTTCTAATACTTCTCCACTTATTTCTTCTTTATCTTTTGCTATAAGTAAATTTTCTTCATTAATTTTTATCATATTATTAGTTAATGCTAATATTTCATCTGATTGTACTAAAGATGTATACATTTTAGATGTTTGTAAAACTGTATCTTCTATGGCATTAAAACTTCTATATTGATTTCCTAAACTTTCATGTTTTACTTGTTCAACTTGACTTGGTGTTAAACCACCATCATATATTAATTGTTGCATTACAAGAGAAGCATTGTATCCATTTTTTTTACTTTTTACTTTATTTCTTGTATCTGGCTTTAATGTTGCTTTTGATTTTTCAATATAAGAAACAATATCTAGGGTTGGTAGATATTTTCCTTTTCTCTCATCTATGTACGTTTTAAAAGCATCTTGATTTTTTCGCTCAGCAATAACATTTGGATTAGTACTTAAAATTTTTTGAACACTATTTCTTAAACTAGATGCAGTACTTGTGCAGTAAAACACTAACAATAAGATACAAATAAATTTCACTTTTAACATATTTTTCCTTTAACTTACTTTTTATATTGATTTTTTGTTATAATCTAAAAAAGCGATTATAGCATAAAAAAAGGTAAAAGATGATTAATTATACTATAAATAATAATCAAAATTACGAAAATATATTAAAACACTTAAACATATTGTATATAGAAGATGAGACAAACATAAGAAATAATATAAGCAAAACATTAGAAATGTTCGTAAGCAATGTTTTTTCTTTTGAAAATACTGAAAATGTCGACTTAATATTTAAGAATAAAAGAATTGATATTATTATTACAGATATTAATTTACCATATAAAGACGGTATAACATTTGCACAAGAAATAAGAAAAATTGATTCAAATATACCAATTATTTTATTAACTGCATATACAGATACAAAGTATTTACTTAAAGCTACAAAATTAAAATTAATAGATTATTTAACAAAACCTATTGATTTTAAAACACTGCAAAAAGCATTACATAATTGTGTAAAAGACATAGTAGAAAATTCAAGATATATAATAGAATTTCCTAATAATATCTCCTACAATGTATTAAATAAAGAATTATTTGATACAAAAAATCAAAAAATAGTATCTTTAAGTACTAAAGAATTATCTTTATTAGAATACTTTATTAAACATCATAATAGAGTGATAAGTCATGAAGAGTTCAAAGACAATATCTGGAGTGATAATATAGACTATGCTAGCGATGCTGCTTTAAAAAACATCTTAACGAAACTTAGAAAAAAAATTGGAAAAGATAGTATTAAAAATATTTCAGGAGTTGGTTTTAAAATACATACTATATAAGCTTTTTTACAATATTGCTTTTAAGTATGCTTTATGTTAAAATCTCAAAAATATTAGGCCATACATGAAATTATTTACACAACACCATAAAACTTTACATTTAGTATCTTTAGGCTGTACAAAAAACTTAGTTGATTCAGAAGTTATGTTAGATAAATTGCACGATTACAAATTAATAGATGATGCAAATATTGCTGATGTAATTATTGTTAATACCTGTGGTTTTATATCTAGTGCTAAAGAAGAAAGTATTAATACAATTTTAAACTTACATAGTCTTAGAAAAAAAGATTCTATTTTAGTAATGGCAGGATGTTTAAGTCAAAGATATAAAGATGAACTTCAAAATGAATTAAGTGAAGTTGATATTTTTACAGGAGTTGGTGACTACTCACAAATTGACAAACTTCTAGAAGAAAAAAAATCAAAATTCTCAAATAAGGTTTTTTTAGCATCTCATGCTAATAATAGAGTAATAACTTCTTCTAATTATCATGCTTATATAAAAATAAGTGAAGGCTGTAATCAGACTTGTTCTTTTTGTGCAATTCCAAGTTTTAAAGGAAAACTATATTCAAGAACATTATCTTCTATAGTAAAAGAAATTAAAATTTTAGTTTCTAAAGGATATGTTGATTTTACTTTTGTTTCACAAGATTCTTCATCTTTTTTAAAAGATTTAAATATTAAAGATGGTTTAGAAAAACTAATAGATGAAGTAGATAAAATAGAAGGCATTAAGAGTGCAAGAATTTTATACCTATATCCATCAACTACAAAACTTGCTTTAATTGAAAAAATCAAAAATTCTTTGATTTTTGAAAACTATTTTGATATGCCTTTACAGCATATATCTTCTAAAATGTTAAAACTTATGAAAAGAGGAAAAGGTGTTGAAAAATTAAATGAATTAATGCAAAGTATGAAAAATGTTGAAAACTCTTTTCTACGAACAACATTTATTGTAGGACATCCTGAAGAAAACGAAGAAGATTTTGATATTTTATGTAAATATGTAGAAGATTTTAAATTTGATAGAGCAAATGTATTTTCTTATTCAGATGAAGAAGATACAAATGCTTTTTTAAATATAAATAAAATACCACAAAATATAATAGATAAAAGAGCTGATATTTTAGGTGAAATTATTAAACAAAATACTCTTTTATCTTTAGAAAATGAAGTCAACAAAGAATGTACAGTATACATAGACAAAGTAAGTGATGAGCATGAATATTTACTAAGTGCAAGGAAAACACTTTGGGCTCCTGATATTGATGGTGAAATTTATATAAATGATAACAATACTACTGAAGAATTAAAGTTTGGAAAAAGATATAAAGTAAAAATAACTGAAGTTGTAGGGGATAAACTTTTAGCAACTGCTCTTGAGTTATGCTAAATACTCTTAAAAAGTCTAAAAACCTTTTAGCTTTTTCAGCAGGTATTGATTCAACTGCACTTTTTTTTATTCTTTTAGAAAAAAATATTCCTTTTGATATAGCACTAGTAAATTATAATACAAGAACACAAGCAAAAGAAGAAGTAAAATATGCAAAAAAATTGGCTTTAAAATATAATAAGAAATGTTTTATAAAAAATGTTTATATAAAAGACTCTAATTTTGAAAAAAATGCAAGAGATATAAGATATAGTTTTTTTGAAGAACTTATTTATAAATATTCTTATTCTTCTTTATTAACAGCTCATCAATTAGATGATAGTTTTGAATGGTTTTTAATGCAATTAAGCAAAGGGGCAGGCTTGAGTGAACTTTTAGGTTTTCAAGCTTCATCTTCTAGAAAAAATTATACCTTATATAAACCATTATTACACAAATCAAAACAAGAATTAAAATCTTTTTTAGATAAGAATAAAATAAAATATTTTATAGATAATTCAAACTTTGATACAAAATTTACAAGAAATAAAATGCGTCATAATTTTTCAAATAAATTTTTAAAAGAATATAAAAATGGGGTATTAAAATCTTTTGAATACTTAAACAATGATTTGAATTCTCTAAATATTAATATGCAATATATTTTTAAGGCAAAAGAACTAGAACTTTTTAAAACAAATGAAGACGATAACTTAAATATAAGAGTGATCGATAGAAATTTAAAAAAAAGAGGTTTTTTAATCTCAAAAAAACAAAGAGATGAAATAATAAAACAAAGACAATTAGTCATTTCTAATAAAATATCAATTTGTATAAAGAAAACTTATATTTGGATTTGTCCTTATGAAACGAATTTTATGAATAAAATATTTAAAGAAAAATGTAGAATTCTTAAAATACCTTCAAATATAAGAGCATATATATACAAAGAAGATATTTTAGATAAACTTGAAATATTAAACCAAAAAACAATACTAATAAATAAAGATGAGAATTCATGACAAAGTTTAAAATTGTAAGTGACTATTCACCAGCTGGTGATCAACCAGAGGCTATAAAAAAATTAAGTGATTCAATATTAAGTGGCAATCAATACAACACTCTAAAAGGTGTAACAGGCTCTGGTAAAACTTATACAATGGCAAAAGTTATTGAAAAAACACAAAAACCTACACTTATTATGACTCATAATAAAACACTAGCTGCTCAGTTATACTCAGAGTTCAAACAATTTTTTCCAAATAATCATGTTGAATATTTTATTTCTTATTATGATTATTATCAACCAGAAGCTTATATACCAAGATCTGATTTGTTCATTGAAAAAGATAGCTCAATTAATGAAGAGTTAGAAAGATTAAGACTTTCAACTACTTCATCACTTTTATCTTTTGATGATGTTATTGTAATTGCTTCAGTATCTGCAAATTATGGTTTAGGAAATCCAGAAGAATATAAAAAAATGGTTCAAAAACTTGAAGTTGGTTTTGAATATTCTCAACGTGCCTTACTTTTAAAACTTGTAGAAATGGGTTATAAACGAAATGATAAGTTTTTTGATAGATCTGATTTTAGAGTAAATGGCGATGTTATTGATATTTATCCAGCTTACTGGGAAGATGAATTTATAAGAGTTGAGTTTTTTACTGATGAGGTTGAAAGTATTACCAAACATCAATATTTAACAAATGAAAAAAATCAAAAAATACAAGAAGTGACTATTTATTCTGTTAATCCTTTTGTTGTTTCAAATGATAAATTAGCAATTGCAGTTAAATTAATAGAAGAAGAATTAGCTCTTCGTTTAGCTTTTTTAAAAAAAGAAGAAAAATTAGTTGAGCATCAACGCCTAAAGCAAAGAGTTGAATTTGATTTAGAAATGATTGAAGGTACTGGTATGTGTAAAGGAATTGAAAACTATGCCAGATATTTAACAGGACAAGAAGCAGGGCAAACACCTTATTCCCTCATGAATTATTTTGAACAAATTGGAAAAGATTTTTTATTAATAGTAGATGAATCTCATGTATCTTTGCCTCAATTTAGAGGAATGCATGCAGCTGATAGAAGCAGAAAAGAAACTTTAGTTGAGTATGGGTTTAGACTTCCTTCAGCATTAGACAATAGACCTTTAAAATTTGATGAATTTATAAAAAAAGCTCCAAATTTTTTATTTGTAAGTGCAACTCCAAATGAGTTAGAGCTTGACTTATCAAGCCAAATAGCTGAACAAATTATAAGACCAACTGGACTTTTAGATCCTACAATTGAAATTATGGACTCAGAGTTTCAGGTTGAAAAACTACATGATGAAATAAAAAAAGTAGCTTTAAAAAATGAAAGAGTATTAGTTACAGTTTTAACTAAAAAAATGGCAGAAGAATTAACATCTTATTATGCTGATTTAGGTATAAAAATAAAATATATGCACAGTGATATAGATGCTATTCAAAGAAATCAAATTATTAGAGAGTTAAGGTTGGGGGAATTTGATGTTTTAGTTGGAATTAACTTATTAAGAGAAGGTTTAGATATTCCAGAAACTTCATTAGTAGCTATTTTAGATGCAGATAAAGAAGGATTTTTAAGAAGTAAAACATCTTTAATTCAAACCATGGGAAGAGGGGCAAGAAATGAAAATGGACGTGTTATTTTATTTGCAAAAAGAATTACAGCTTCCATGCAGTTTGCAATTGATGAAACAAATAGAAAAAGAAAGATACAAGAAGAATATAATATAAAATATAGAATAACTCCTACAAGTACAAAAAGAAAGTTAGATGGTAGTCTAAAACTTGAAGAATATGATGACTTAGCATGGAAAAAAGTAAAAATTGAAAAAATGCCAGCAAGTGAGAGAAAGAAAATTTTAATTGAACTAAATGCTAAGATGAAAAAAGCAGCTCATGATTTACAGTTTGAAGAAGCTATAAGATTACGAGATGAAATAGAAAAAATAAAAAAAATATAGGCTTTAATATTGCAATAGTAAACTAAAGTTATTTTCATAATTTAAATAATACAAGATAAAACTAGTACATTAAGCCTAAGTTAGATAAATAAGTTCACTCTTTAAGAGCATTTAATATATTAATAAGCTGTAGTGGGTCTACAGTAATACCATGAAGTTTCATAGTAAAATGTAAATGTGGACCAGTAACTCGACCAGAACTACCACTAAGTGCAATAATATTACCTCGTTTTACTTTTTGATTTTTTTTAACATAAAATTTACTCAAATGAAAATAACAGCTATAAAGTCCTTGTCCGTGGTCTATTATGATAGAACCTCCTGCATAAAATCTATTTTTAACAAGTTTAACTATTCCATCATTACTAGCATAAATATTTTCACCCACTTTAGCTTTATAATCAATACCACTATGGTATGATTTTATTTTTTTATTATAAACTCTTTTTGTTCCAAAAGGACTTGTTACTTTAGAGGTGATTGGTTTTATAAAATCTTTTGTCCATAATATTTTACTTGAGCTTTGTTTATATATTTTTACAGCTTCTATATATTCTTTTTGTGTTCTTTTTTTATCTTTTACATTTAAGCTAACTTTTGATTTTGCTACTTTGATAATCTCACTTTTATACTTTCCTTTTATTACATTAAAACTAATTCCTTTAAAATGTTTATTATTATTTTTTATATAAGAGATAATAATTTTATGTTTTTTATAAGAGGTATAATAAGAAATAGGCACAAGTGCATAAAGTTGGTCTTTTTTAAAAGGATTTTTATAAAAATTTATATTTAATGTTTTAAAGGATAATTTAGCATTTAAAATATTTTTGTCATTTATTAACAATAAGATACTTTGTGCATTTTTTACATATTTACTTGAAATATTAATTTTAATATCAGAAGAATAAAGTGAAGAACAAGATAATAAAAAAGCTAATAAATATTTATAAATCATATAAAATTGTATCCTAATAATGTATAAAACTCATAATTTATGAATTTTTTTATTTCAAACTTGATATAATGGCATAAAAAATGAATGGAGTTTTTATGGGTAGAGCTTTTGAATACAGAAAAGCATCAAAATTAAAAAGATGGGGTACAATGTCAAGAGTGTTTCCAAAGCTTTCAAAAGCTATTGAAATGGCAGCAAGAGCAGGAGTTCCTGACCCTGAGATGAATTCAGCTTTAAGAACAGCTATTTTAAATGCAAAAGCTGAAAATATGCCAAAAACTAATATTGAGGCAGCTATAAAAAGAGCCAGTGCAAAAGATGCTAGTAATTTTGCAGAAGTTAATTTTGAGGGTAAAGGTCCTTATGGTTCTTTAATTTTTGTTGAAAGTGCAACAAACAACAATACAAGAACAGTAGCAAATATTAAGATGTATTTTTCAAGAAATGCTGGAACATTAGCGCCTACTGGTTCATTAGAATTTATGTTTGATAGAAAAGCTATTTTTGAATTTAATAAAACTACTAATATGGATTTAGAAGAAATAGAACTAGAATTAATAGACTTTGGATTAGAAGAGATAGAAGAAGAAGATGGAATAGTTTTAGCAAGTGCTGATTATAAAGATTTTGGAACTTTAAATACAGCTTTTGAAACATTAGGAATAAAGCTTATAAAAGCAAAACTTGAAAGAATTTCAAATAATCCTCAAAATTTTACACAAGAACAACAAGATGAAATAGGAAAACTATTAGAAAAACTTTATGAAGATGATGATGTTCAAGCAGTTTATACAAATATAGCATAAATCATATAACAATTAAAAGCCTAAAAAACTGAATATATATTAAATATGATATGTTAATTTATTTCAAACAAATAGGTACATGAAAATCTACTTGAAATGTTTTGTTATTAATAAAATGATTTTTATGATATATGCAATATGATGGTAAAGTTAGAGCTTCGTATTGACTTTTTGGTAACCATATATGGTATACATATGCTATAAGGTTAAAAATATCTCCATATTCTCCTGAAGCTGAAAATACGGCACATAGACTCTTGGGATATTCTAATAAAGAAATACCATGGCTTTCAATAAATTTTTTATCAATTTCAATACCAGCTATATATTGGCATAAATCATGCTTTACTAATAAAGGATTATCATGATGCAGTCCTATTTGAACTAAAGAATTAAGATCATGTTCATAAGCAAAAGCTAAAAGTTTATTCCAAGTATCACTAATAGACTTATCATATCCTGTATGTCTAATATAAGCATAATATTTTTTATCTATTATTTTAATACAAGGATTTGTATTTTTAAATTTATTAAGGTTTACATGTTGATTTTGCAATATATTTTGTGACAATTCTTTATATCCAAATGTTTTATACTCTAGAGGTGTAAAGATAAACTTTTTTTTAAAAGCTTTTATAAATGAGCTATGAGAAGAATATCCACACATATTAGCAATTTGACTTATTGTTGAATCTTTATTACTAAGTAATAAACTACTTGCTTTTTGTAATCTTATTGAAGTTATTTTATTAAATACTGTTTGATTTATTTCTTCTTTGAAAATTCTATGAAAATGATATTTACTAAGATTATTTAAAGAAGCTAGTTCATCTAAGGATATATTAGTATCAATATACTTATAAATATAAAATAATGTTTTATTAATAATACTTGTTCTTAAATGTTTTGTATTTTTTTTCATAAGTTATGATAACAAAAAACAATAAAAAATAGCAATAAAAGACAATAAAAATGTTTTTTTAGATGAAGAGATTAATCTATATATTTCATATAATAAAGGAAAAATCAAGGAAAATATAATGAAAAGATCATATATTCGTGAAATATTAGATTCAATTAATGAAAATACTATTTCATTTGCAGGAGGTTTACCAAATAAAAAACTATTCCCTTTAAAACAAATCAAGCAAGTAAGTTTAAAAGTTTTAGAAAATCCAGATTCTTTACAATACTCACAATCACAAGGTTTGGAAAAATTGCGTGAAGAAATTGCTAATATATATACAAATAAATTTAATTTTAAAACAAATAAAGAAGAAATTTTAATAACAACAGGAAGCCAACAAGCTTTTGATATAATTCTTAAAGCTTTTACAAGAGATGAAATAATAGTACAAAGTCCATCATATGTAGGAGCTATTGGAGCTTTTAAAGCATTAAAATTAAAAATCAATTCTTTTGAAAAAATCAATCAACTAAAAAATACATTAAAACAGTCAAATATATTATATCTTATGAGTGATTTTCAAAATCCCAATACTAGATCTTATACTAAGAAAGAAAGAATTACAATAGAACAAATCTTAAAAACAAAATCTTCTATTTTAATAGAAGATGGAGCATATTCTTTTTTAAGTTTTGATGGAAATATTTCACAAGCTATTTCTTCAAATTATAATAATTCTTTTCATTTAGGTACTTTTTCAAAAATCATTGCACCAGGATTAAGAGTTGGTTGGATTAGGGCAAAAAAAGAAAATATTCAAAAAATATTATTTGCTAAAGAAGCACTAGATTTACATACATCAACTCTAAATCAAATGATTATATGCGAATATTTAAATACTTATAATTTAGAAAAACATTTAAAAATCATAAGAGAAGATTATTATAAAAGAATGATATTCTTATCAAAATGTTTTAAAAAATTCATGCCTTATTTTAACTTTGAATTACCAAAAGGAGGTATGTTTATTTATGGTAAATTTAAAAATATTGATACTATGAACTTGGCTAAAAGAATGCAAAAATTTAATATTGCTTTTGTTCCTGCAACTGTATTTTATCACGATGAAAGAAGAAGCAATGAAGCAAGATTTAATTTTACGAATTTATCTTATAGACAAATGTTAGTAGGTATTAAAAAGATAGCTAAATTTATAGAAAAAATATAATTATGTTTTTTCTATAAATTTTTTATTTTCAGTATTTTGAACTATTAGTTTAGCAATTTCATCAGTTTTTAAGGCTTCATCATTAGTTTGTGCAGCTATTGAAGCATTTTCTTGAGTTTGTTGATCTAAAGAAGTTATTGCATCATTTATTTGTTCAATTCCTACTTGTTGTTCTTTAGATGCTTGTTCCACATCTACAATTAGTTTAATAGTTTTAGATATATTATTATTTAATTCCTCATAACCTACAATCATTTTATTTGAAGTTACTTTTCCTTCATTTGCTTTATTTGTAGCATTGGTAACAAGAGATTTTATTTCATTTGCAGCATCAGCACTTCTTGTAGCAAGATTTCTAACTTCTTGCGCAACAACAGCAAAACCTTTTCCAGCTTCACCAGCAGTTGCAGCTTCAACTGCTGCATTTAAAGATAATATATTTGTTTGAAATGCTATTTCATCTATTATACTAATAGATGCATTTATTTGATTAACATGTTCATTTATATCATTCATAGCTTTTGTTGTTTGTTTTGCTAATTCTTGCCCATCATTTACGGAGTTTGTTACTTCTTTAGCAAATTTTGACATTTGAGTAACATTATTTACATTACTTGAAACTATACTTGTAATTTCTTCTACAGCAGCAGCTGTTTCTTCTAAAGAAGCTGCTGCTTGATTTGAGTTATTATTTAACTGTGCAACATTTTCTAATAATATATCACTAGAATTATCTAATGTTGTTCCATTTATTTTATTTTCAATAAGCATAGTTGTAATTGAAGAACCTAAAGAATTAACACCTTGTGCTAATTTTAAAAAATGTTTTTTAATTTCTTCTGTTCCTACCTTATTTGTATAATCGTAATTTGAATATCTGTCTAACACTTTTAAAACATTATTAATATTCTTTTCCATATTTTCGACCATTGTATTAAGTAAGTTTGTTAATTCTTGTAATGCTGGATTATTACATTCTATATCAACTCTTTTTGATAGGTCACCTTGTTCAAAATCTTTTAATACAAGAATAGTAGCTTGTATAACTTTTTTTTCGTTTTCAATTTCAATTTTAGTTTTTTCTATATTTTCATTAACAAGTTCTGCCATTATTCCTATTTCATCATTATATTGTTTTTTTAAAAGTTGTGTATCATTGTTTTGTCGATTTAAATATTTAAAAAATTCCAATAAACCATTTTTAAAATCATTTAAAGGCTTAATTATATTTTTTGTAACAATTATATATGTAATAAAACTTATTAAAAAAGATAAAACAACAGATATAAGTATAATTTCGTTTCGAATTGAATTTGGAGTTAATAATATTTCTGCTTCATCTATTTCACTTAATATTGCCCATTTTATATCTTCATCTATGTTAATGGATGAGTAAGAAGATAAAACTGGATTATTATTATAATCTATTACTATTTTTGTATTTGTTTTTCCATTTAAGGCTTCTTTAGTCGCTTTTGTATCAACTTTTGCATTGTTTTTAAATGAAGCTTGTAAACTATGTCCCTTAGGATCTAAATAACTATCACTTCTCATTAAGTTATCCGAACCTACTAAATAATCTTCTTGGGATTTTCCATAACCAGCTCTTAAGTGCATAATATCATTTATTTTTCGATCAGATATTTGAAGCACTACTATTGCTTCTATTTGGTTTTTTATTAGTATAGGTTTAGCTACAAACATAGCAGGAGCATTTGCACTGGGCTTATAAGGCTTCATATCTATAAATACTGGTTTTTTATATTTTCTAACTTTTTTCCATGCTTTACCTAAACCACTATTTTTTAAACTTCCATATTTAAGATTAGTTCCATAGTCACTTTCTTTAGCTTGTGAATACATTACATGACCATTTTTTAAAGAAATTATAAAAATATCATAATATCCATATTCTTTAGCAAATTTTTGAAAAAAATCTTCATGTTTTTTTGTTATTGTTTTTGTTAATTCATGTTTTATTGGATAATTTTCATTATCTTTTACACTTAATCGTTTATATATAAAATTTAAATCTTTAATAAAATATTGTATATTTTTAGTTTCTGATATCATCTTGATATCAGAAATATTTTGATTAAAAAAATTTTTTATTTGTTTTGTTTTTACATCTCGTGCTGAAGTTAAGATATCATAACTTTTATTAATCAAGGAACTTGTAACCGTAGATATTGTTATTGCACCTACAACTAAAGATAGTACAAATAAAGCACTTATTAAAATAATGATAATTTTAGTTTTTATAGATACATCTTTAAACATTAATTTACCTTTAAATTTTTTAATAATTATATCTAGTTTTTATATATATTGCAAATATTATTATATTTTAATTTTGGTATTTAGTTTTTAAGAAAAGTTTTTATTATTATAATATTCAATAGCTAATCTCCCAATCATAGCAGCATTATCACTACAGTATTTTATTTTTGATAGATGTAAATTTGTATTATGTTTATGACATAAATTATTTATTTTATTTCTAAGTTTTATATTAGCACTAGCTCCTCCTACAATTGCAAAATTTAAAGGAGTATTTGTTTTAAATAATTTTGTAACTTTTTGTAGTAAATGCTCAATTGCAATATTTTGAAAAGATGCACAAAGGTCTTCTTTGTCTTTTTGACTTAAAATATTTTTTTCTTGTTTTAATTTTTCAATTTTTAATCTAATAGCATTTTTTAATCCAGAATACGAAAAAGCTATTTTTGAACTTTGTTTCAAAGGAATAGGCAAAGAAAACCTATTTTCATCTCCTTTTTTAGCATATTGTTCAACTATAGGACCCCCTGGATAAGATAAATCTAACATCTTAGCTACTTTGTCAAAACTTTCTCCAAATGAATCATCTAAAGTAGAAGCAATAATTTTTGTTTCTTTATAAGATTTTGCTTCAATAATTTGTGTATGTCCACCAGAAACCAATAAAATACACATAGGAAATATTTCTTTTTTTTCTATAAAAAGTGAATAAATATGCCCTGTTAAATGATTAATATTAATTAAAGGTATTTTTAAACTTAAACTTAATGCTTTAGCCATCATAATGCCTTGGGCTAAACTTATAGATAAACCAGGTTCATTTGTAACTGCAATAGCTTTTAAGGATGGAAAATATTCTTTACACTCAATGAGTATATCAGGTAAAGTTTTTACATGTAGCCTTGAAGCTAATTCGGGTACAACTCCTCCATAAATACTATGTTCATTTTCTTGTGATATTTTTTTATGATAAATTAATTGTAAAGTTTTAATACAAGTTATTGCAATGGAACTATCATCACAAGAACTTTCTATACTTAAAATCATATTTTTATTTTTTTCATTATTTTATATTTCTTACACATCTAATGTATTTTTTTTTATCTCTATTATCAAAATATGCTGTACCACTTATAAAATTCATATAATCAGCATAAAACCAAAATGTACGCCAATGAGCTTTTAAAGCCCAATATCCTGATGGAACATTGTATTTAAAAGCTTTATTTATATAAGTTTTTTCATTTGTTTTATCTACTATTAATTTTAATTCTTTAATTGTAGGAACTCTCCAGTTAGAATAATTAGATTTTTTTAAAGTTAAACAATAATTTTGCACTTTTTTATGTGTAATTTGTACTTTTAGTACAGATATATCATCTATCCACATTAGTTTATTTTGTTTATCAATAACTATTGCAATAGTATTTTTTCTTAATAAATTATTTGCAAATAATAAATTACTAAGTAAAAAAAACAATATATATTTCATTGTTTTTCTTTAATATTAAATCTATTTTTTTGCAAAGAAGACAATACCTTATTATCAAGTAATTCTATACTAAGAATATAGTTTTCTTTATAAACTAGCCCTACTAATTCTTTGCATGGTTTTTCTTGATTTTTATTATAATCTGTAGTTTCTTTCCATTGCTCAAATTTTTTATCATATATTCTAATAATATCTTTTTCAAATGACACTCTTGTATATATAAAATAAATTACTAAAATAAATAAAAAGCTAAAAGGTAATAATAAATCAAGACTCACAATAAACTCTTACTTCTTTGTCAATTTCAAAAAGTTCATCTATGCTTTTAGCATGTATATATGAAAATTTACTTAAAGCTTCTAGTGTGATCTTACTAATATCTAAAAAAGAAATTTTTGAGTTTAAAAACTTTGAAACAGCTATTTCATTCGCTGCATTTAAAACAACACCTAAATGTGGATTATCTAGTATATAGTCTTTAATTTCCCACATAGGATATCTTTTAGAGCTAATTTTTTCAAATGTTAACGAGTCAATCTCTAATAAATTTACATGTTCTAAAATTTTTTCATCAACTACATCTTTTAAAGCATAAGAAATTGGAAGTTGCATATTAGCATTTGCAATATGGGCTGTTGTGCTACCATCTTTAAAATTAATTATTCCATGTACTAAAGACTGTTTTTCAATTACTGCATCTAATTTTTTTGTATTAAATAAATGTTTCGCTTCAAGTAATTCGTATAATTTATTTGTCATAGTAGCTGAGTCAATAGTGATTTTATCTCCCATTGACCAATTTGGATGCTTTAATGCTTCTTTTATACTTACATTTTTTAATTCTTCTAAAGGGTAATCTCTAAAAGAACCTCCTGAAGCTGTTATTATCATAGAGTGAACTTTTTTATCTTGTAATAAGTACCATAAAGCAAAATGTTCTGAATCAATAGGTATTAAATCATCACATTTTAAAAATTCACCAGCTACGACTAAAGATTCTTTATTTGCAAGGCATAATTGTTTTTCACATTCAATAGTTTTTAAAGATGGTCTTAGACCAAAAAAACCACTCAAAGCATTTAAAACTTTTTTTGATTTTGCTTTTTCAATGATTTCTAATATAGCATTTTCTCCTGCTGTAACAGAAGTGTGATTAACTTTATAAATATCATTTTTTGAAGCAATGACTACAAATGATGGTTTAAATATCTTAATTTGTTTATTTAATAAATCAATATTTTTACCAGCAACTAATACTTCTATATTTATATTAAACTTTTTTGCAAGTTTTAAAGTATTAATTCCAATTGAACCAGTACTTCCTAATAAAATCAAAGTACAGCTCTTAAAATAACTAACATTATAACACCAGCAAATAAAAAACCATCAGTTCTATCTAAAACTCCACCATGTCCAGGTAAAATATCGCCACTATCTTTTACATTTGCCTCTCTTTTTAAATACGATTCAAATAAATCTCCAAATATAGATGAAAGAGCAACAAACAATGAGATAATTAAGGCACCTATATAAGATAATTCACTTAAAGCAAATAAAGGACCTAACAATGATGCAAATACAATTCCACCTATTACACCTTCTATAGTTTTTTTAGGACTAGTTTCACAAAATTTTGTTTTTCCAAAAGCTCGTCCAATATAATATGCTCCTATATCAGTAGAAGCTACTATAAATAAAATCCACCATAAAACTTGCATTCCAAATTCACTATATAAAGTAAACAAAAATAAAAATGAAGCAAGAGGATACAATATAACTAAAATTATTTTTTTATCTATTTTTTTTGAATATGCTAAGATGGAGGCATAAACGATGATAATAAAAGCTAATAAATCAAAAGCTTGAGGATAGAAATATATAAGTATCCATGCAATACTAGCGAATTGGTATGCACTATTATCTTCAATACTAAATAATTTCATAGCTTCGCTAATGCCTATTAGCATAATAATTCCTAAAAATATCCAAGTAAGAAACAAAGTGTCTATTAGGCTAACAAGAGAAAACACTGCAAAAAGAACTAAGGCTGTTTTTATTCTAAGTGAACTGTCTTTTATTATATCTAACATAAGGAGAACCTTTTCATATTTTTTTTTATTTTAACATTACTTTACTTATTCTTTAATCCATTCTTTTTGATTGTGCATTATTCCAGTAAGTGAGGGCTGAATATTTTTTATATTTTTATTTACAGCTAGTATTGAGTTTGGTATGTATAAAAATAAATAGGCTAAATCATCTGTTATTATTTTAAATATTTGTTTATTTATTTTGGCTAATTTTGTTTTATTTATGGTACTAGATGCTTTTTCTATTAATTTATCTACTTGTTTATTTTTGTATCCTGTGAAATTAAAAGCTCCTAACTTATTTGATTGGCTATGCCATAGAGGTCTCGCATCTGGCATTAAAGGTAAACTCCAAGCTAAAAGTAAGCTTTCAAAATTTCTTGGATGAACTATGGTATTTAAAAAAGCTTGCCATTGCATAACTTTGATTTTCATTTTTACAGATACTTTTTCTAATTGATGTTGTAATATCTGTGCAGCATATATTCTTGTAGATCCTCCTGTATTTGTATGTATTTCAAAAGTAAAAGGATTATTTTGATCATATCCAGCTTCTTTTAAAAGCTGTTTTGCTTTTTTAATATTTTGTTTTATAGGTTTTACTTTGTCATTAAATGCAAAACTTTTAGGTAAAAATGGTCCCGTACATATCTTGCCATGTCCAAAAAATAAAATATCTATTAATTCTTGTCTATTTATTGCTAAAGATAAAGCTTGTCTTATTTTTATATTTTGGAATTTTTTATTATTTAAATTAAAAGCTAAATAAGCATAAGAAGAGCTAGGTCTTTCTATGATTTTATAATTATTTCTAAATTCTTCATTAATTTGTCTATCAACTTGTAATGGCATTAATGAAGCAATATCTAGTTTGTTTTGTTTTAACATTAAAAAAGTTGTTACAGGATCTGGTAAGTATTTATAATGTATTTCATTTATTTTTGCTTTGCCATCAAAATAATCTTTAAAAGCATATAGTTTAATATCTTGTCCAGCTTTAAAACTTTTTAATGTATAAGCTCCTGTGCCAATTGGATGTTTGTTAAAAGAACTTGTCATTAGATTTTTTTCATTTTTTAATATATGGTAAGGAATAATTCCTACCATCCAAATTTCTAAAGCTTTAAAATAAGGTTCTGTATAAATAATCTCAATTGTATACTTATCTATTTTATTTACTTCTTTTACTTTATCATAATTTGATAATATAGAATTTACATTTTTTTTATTTTTAATTTGTTCATATGTAAAAATTACATCATCTGCTGTAAATTCAACCCCATCATGCCATAATACATTTTGCTTTAATTTTATATTTAGCTTTGTTTTTGTCTTAAATTTATAAGATTTAGCTAAATCTAGTTTAATATTTCCATCTTTATCATAAGTTAATAAAGAATTAAAAATCCATTGTTCAATTTCACTACTAGCACTATCACTTGATAAAATTGGATTTAATCTACTAGGACTTGAACTAATTGATAAATTTAAAGTATTAGCTTGTAAATATGATAAATATAAAAATATATTTAAGTTAAAAAAAAGTATTTTTAAGGTTTTATTTTTCATAATATATTTTAGCAAAAAGAACATAAAAAAAGGAGCCATTTGCATGACTCCTTTTGTAAAAAATAGATTTCTCTTTTGTATTTTATCTTTTTGAAAACTGTGTAGATTTTCTTGCTTTTTTTCTTCCGTATTTTTTTCTCTCAACAGATCTTGCATCTCTTGTTAATAAACCATAAGGTTTTAATACAGTTCTAAATTGTTCATCATAAGCCACTAATGCTCTTGAAATACCATGCCTAACAGCATCTGCTTGTGCAGAATAACCACCACCAAGAGTTTTAATTACAAGATTAACTGAAGTGATTTGTTTAGATACTTCTAAAGGTTGCATTACTCTTTTTTTAATAGCTTCTAAACCACCTAACCACTCATCTAATGTTTCACCATTAATACTTACTTGTCCATTTCCATTTTCTAACCAAACTTTAGCTACAGCAGTTTTTCTTCTTCCAGTTGCATATACTTTTGCCATTAGTTTTGTCCTTTAATTTGTGCAGTGTGAGGATGTTGCTCATCTGCATATACTTTTAATTTTTTTAACATAACTTTACCAAGTTTAGTTTTTGGTAACATTCCTCTTGTTGCTAACTTATAAAGTTTTTCAGGATTATTAGCAAACATATCAGACATTTTGTGAGTTTTTGTACTTCCAAAATAACCTGAATGGGTATAATAATTTTTATCTTCTAATTTTACACCTGTAAATTTTGCTTTACTGGCATTTATAATAATGACATTATCTCCACAATCTACATGTGGTGTAAAATAAGGCTTATTTTTCCCTCTTAAGATAGAAGCAACTTGAGTAATAATTCTTCCAAAGACTTGATCTTTAGCATCTATTACTACCCAACCTCTAGTTATTTCACTGGCTTTTGCCATTTGAGTAAATTTCATTTATCTTCTCCGTTTAAATTAATGAGGTGAGATATTAGTATAAGAATACTTAAACAATACTTAAATTAAGCATTATTTAATATTATTTGTATTTTTTTTTGTACTTTCTTGTTTTATTTGCATGTCTTCTGATATTTTAATATTTCCTGGTGAAAATGTAATGCTTAAAATTCTGAAGATAAAAAATATAGATATTACAAGAAGTAAAAATAAAACATTAAAATGATTAATTTCTTCATGAGATGCTAAGATAATGACATCACGAATTAGAAATATTATAAAAACATCTATAATAAAACGAAGCCTTAGTTTTGCTTTTTTAATAAAATCAGAAATCATTTTAACAATTTCAATTATTACTATAAATTCTAACATTAATATAGTAGCTTTATAAAAATCAAATTTAGTTACTAATATAAGAATAAAAATAATTATAGCGATTAAAATCTCATAATTATTTATAAAATATTTTCGTATTTTACTTAATGCTCTTTTCATAATATAACCACCTTAAATTTACTTATAAACCACTTTCTTCTATCAATTTTGCTTGATGATTTGCTAATAAAGGATCAATTACTTCATTTAATAAGCCATCATTCATAATATAATCAAGCCTATAAAGTGTTAGATTTATTCTATGTTCAGAAATTCTATTTTGTGGATAATTATAAGTTCTAATTCTTCCACTTCTATCACCACTTCCTACTTGTTCTTTTCTATTTGCACCTTCTTTATTTTGTCGCTCTTGCATTTCAAGATCATATAATCTAGCTTTTAACACCTTCATGGCTTTATCTTTATTTTTATGCTGTGACTTTTGATCTTGGTTGGTTACAACTATACCACTTGGCAAGTGGGTAATTCGTACAGCTGAATCTGTAGTATTAACTGATTGTCCACCACATCCAGATGAGCGCATAACATCAATTTTTAAATCATTTGCATTAATTTGAATATCGACATCATCAACTTCAGGAATAATAGCAACAGTAATAGCAGAAGTGTGAACTCTTCCTTGAGATTCTGTTAAAGGAACCCTTTGTACTCTATGTGTTCCACTTTCAAATTTCATTTTAGAATATACATGAACACCTTTAAAAAGTGCTATTATTTCCTTATATCCTCCAGCTTCACTTTCATTTGTGTTCATAATCTCAACTTTCCAAGAGTTATTTTCAGCATACTTTAAATATGTTGAAAATAAATCACCAACAAAAATAGCTGCTTCATCACCACCCGCACCTGCACGAAGTTCTATAAAAATATTTCTATTATCGTTTGGATCTTTTGGAATCATTAAAATTTTTATTTTATCTTGAAGTTCTTCTTTTAAAGATTCTAAGTGTTTTAACTCTTCTTTTGCTAATTCATTTAATTCAGGGTCTTCAAGCATTTGTTTATTATCTTCAATATCATTGAGAGTTTGAATATACTCTTTAGCTATTATCACAGTCGATTCAATACTAGCTTGTTCTTTTGAGAGATTAGTCATTTTTTTTATATCATTGATAATATCAGGAGAGATTAATAAGTCATTAATCTCTTCAAATCTATCTATAAATGTTTGTAGTTTATTTCTTAGCATAAAGGTTTATCTAAGATTATTGTTCTTGTATAGCATTTACTTTGACTTGTAATCTACTTACTTTTCTTGCAGCTGTTCCTTTTTTAAGAATACCTTTACTTACACAATGATGTAAATATTTATTTGCTGTTTTCATAGAAGATAATGCTTTTTCTTTATCTTGTGTTTCAATTGCTATAACTACTTCTTTAGTAATATTTTTAATTCTTGTTTTATAAAATCTATTTCTCTGTGTTCTTACTACAGTTTGTTTGATTCTTTTAATAGTAGATTTGTGATTTGCCATGATAATTAACCTTTGTATAATTTTTTTAAGGATAGAATAATAGCTAAATAACTTTAAAGTAAGATTAAAATAAGCTTAAATTTAGGATTGATAATGAAACTATTTGGTACAGATGGAATAAGAGGAAAAGCAGGTGAATTTTTAGATGCAAATACTGTATTAAAATTAGCACAAGCTGTTGGAATTTATTTTAAAAAGCATTCAAAAACAAAAAAAATACTTGTAGGAAAGGATACTAGAAGAAGTGGATACATGATAGAAAATGCACTTGTTAGTGGTTTGATATCTGTAGGTTATGATGTTATTCAAATAGGGCCAATGCCAACCCCTGCTATTGCATACCTAACACAAAGTATGAGATGTGATGCTGGAATTATGATATCTGCTTCACATAATTCTTATGAAGATAATGGAATAAAATTTTTTAATTCACAAGGTAATAAATTAAGTAAGAAATGTGAAAAAGAAATTGAAAGTATATTTTCTAATGAACCATTAATTAAAAAAGAACAAGTAACTGATAAAAATATAGGTTTTTCAAAAAGAATTGATGATGTAATAGGTAGATATATAGTAGCTATTAAATCATCTTTTCCTAAAGATTTAAGTTTACAAAATTTTAGAATAGTATTAGATTGTGCAAATGGAGCAGCCTATAAAGTAGCACCTACAATTTTTGAAGAATTAGGAGCAGATCTTATAACTATAAACGATAAGCCAGATGGTTTTAATATAAATGATAATTGTGGAGCATTATATCCTGAAGCTTTAGGAAAACTTGTACAAGAATACAGAGCCGATATTGGAATTGCACTTGATGGCGATGCTGATCGTTTAGTTGTGGTTGATGAAGAAGGAAATAAAATTCACGGAGATAAACTCTTAGGTGCTTTAAGTGTTTATTTAAAAAATGAAAATATTTTAAAAGGTAAAGCTTGTGTATCAACAGTAATGAGTAATAAAGCTTTAGAAGATTATTTAAATACATTTGATATAGACTTAAAAAGAAGTGATGTTGGAGATAAGTATGTTTTAGAAATTATGAATAAACTTGATATTAATTTTGGTGGTGAGCAAAGTGGACATATAATATTTTCTGATATTTCTAAAACAGGAGATGGCTTAGCATCAGCTTTACAAGTTTTAGCCTTAGTTATTAAAAGTGGAAAAAAAGTAAGTGAAGCTTTAAATGTTTTTGATTTATATCCACAAGAACAATATAGTATGAAAGTTATAGAAAAAGTACCACTAGACGCAATAAAAGGTTTAAAAGAACTTCAAGATAAATTTAAAAAAAATAATTTAAGAGAAAATATAAGATATTCAGGAACAGAAAATAAAATAAGATTATTAATTGAAGGTAAAGATAAAGTTGAAGTAAAAAATGCAATGATTAAACTAATTGATTTTATCAAACAAGCTATATGAAAATTAAACTTATAAGATTTTTTAGTATTTTTATCATCTTATTTGTCCTGGATCAAGTTGTAAAGTATGGTTTTGCAGTTCATTCTTGGAATTATGATGGTTCTTATATGTCTTTAAATTTAGCATATAATTATGGAGTAGCTTTTTCATTACTTTCTTTTTTAGCACAATACTTGAAGTATATACAATTAATTGTATTATTTTTTGGTTTTATTTATTTATATAAAAATCAAGATGTTTTTTTTAAATATCATATTTCTATTTCCTTAATTTGTGCAGGAGGAATATCAAATATTTTAGATAGATTTACTTATGGTGGAGTTGTGGATTATTTTTACTGGCATTATGGTTTTGAATTTGCAATATTTAATTTAGCAGATGTTTTTATAAATATAGCAATAGCAATTATAATATATATCCAAATTAAAGAATCTAGAAATGATAAGAAAAAAGTTTAATTTATTTTAAAATTCTAGCTTAAAACAAGTTTTGATATAATATGTTCAAATTAAAAAAATTAGGGTAATACAATGGGACAAACAATAACTGAAAAAATATTTAGTGAGCATATGAAAAAAGATGTTTATGCAGGTGAGATTATTAGATGTGATATAGATATGGTAATAGGTAATGATATTACAACACCAATATCTATTAAAGCATTTGAAGAAAGTAAAAAAGAAACATTAGCAAATCCAGATGGTTTTGCTATTGTACTTGACCATTTTATTCCTGCTAAAGATATAGCATCAGCAAATCAAGCTAGAATCTCAAGAGATTTTGCACTAAAACATGATTTGAAACATTTTTTTGATGAAAAAGATATGGGAATTGAACATGCACTATTACCTGAAAAAGGTTTGGTTCTTCCAGGAGATGTTATAATAGGAGCTGATTCTCATACCTGTACACATGGAGCTTTAGGAGCATTTTCTACTGGTATGGGAAGTACTGATATTTCATTTGCTATGATTACAGGAGGAAATTGGTTTAAAGTTCCCCAATCAATAAAAGTAGTTTTCAAAGGAAAACCTAAAAAATTTGTAAGTGGTAAAGACTTAATTTTAGAAATAATTAGAATATTAGGTGTTGATGGAGCTTTATATAAAACATTAGAGTTTACAGGAGATACTATTAAATACTTAAGTATGGATGATAGATTTTCTTTATGTAATATGTCCATTGAAGCAGGGGCAAAAAGTGGAATTATTGCTTATGATGAGATAACAGAAGAATTTTTAAATACAAGAGAAAGCTTACGAGATAAACCAAAGATATGTTATAGCGATGATGATGCTTCTTATTGTAAGGTTATAAATGTTGATGTGTCTGATTTAGAACCAGTTATTGCTTATCCTTTTTTACCATCAAATGGTCACCCTTTAAGTCAAGCTGTCAAAGATAATATAAAAGTTGATCAAGTATTTATAGGCTCATGTACTAATGGAAGATTAAGTGATTTTCAAATTGCTGCACAAATTTTAACAAATAAAAAAGTAGCACGACATACAAGACTAATAGTAACTCCTGGAACACAAAAGATTTTAAGAGAAGCCACAAAATTAGGTTATATTGATATCTTAATAGATGCAGGTGCAGTTGTTTCTAATCCAACTTGTGGAGCATGTTTAGGTGGATATATGGGTATTTTAGGTGATAATGAAGTTTGTATTTCCACAACTAATAGAAACTTTGTAGGAAGAATGGGCAGTAGGAGTTCAAAAATATACTTATCAAATACAGCTGTTGCCGCAACTAGTGCAATATCTGGCTATATTAGTGATCCTTTATTAGTTTGATACATAAGACCAAAGAGCAAATACCTTGCATTATATTATGTGGAGGAAAAAGTTCAAGAATGCAAGAAGATAAAGCACTATTAGAGTTTTCTTCTTATTCTTCTTTATCACAGTTTCAGTATGAAAGATTAAACTTAGAATTTGAAAAAGTTTATATCTCGTCAAAAGAAAATAAATTTGATTTTGATGTAGATATTATTTTAGATAAAAATGAAACATACTCTCCTATAATTGCTTTACAAAGCATATTAAAAACTTTTGAAACAAGTCATATAAAAAATGTTTTTATCTTAAGTGTAGATACCCCTTTTGTTAATATAAGTTCAATTAAAAAACTTATTTCATCTTTAAAAGAATATGATATTTGTATAGCCCAAACTTCAAGAAAACATAATTTATGTGGAGTTTTTAATATAAATATTTTAAATAAAATTGATTTAATGCTAAATCAAAATATTCATAAAGTATCATATTTATTAGATAAGTGTGATACTAAATACATCACTTTTTTTAATGAGAATGAATTTATAAATTTAAATTACAAAAAAGATTATGAAAAAGCATTAAAATTACTCTAATTATTTAATATATTTCTATTTTATTAGATTTTATTTAGCCATTTTTGAAATTCTTCTATTTGTTCTTTTGTATTTTGTGTAGATGCTCCACCTTTTGAAGTTCTTGAATTCATAGATGTTTTTAAATCTAAGTGCATAATAACTTCTTCTTCTATATCTTTTAGGTCTTTACTAGCTTCTTGTAATTCTTTAAGATTTAATTCACTTATATCTTTATTTAAAGTATTTGCATATTTAACTACATCTTTTGTTATATAATAAGCATCTCTAAATGCAATATTTTTTTTATCTACTAAATAATCTGCTAAATCTGTAGCACTTAAATGTCCTACTTTACAAGCATTAGCCATATTATTTTTATTGACTTCCATAGTATTTATAATTTCATTTAATATTTTTAAAGATATATTTATAGTTTTAACAGAATCAAATACACCTTCTTTATCTTCTTGGGTATCTTTATTATATGCTAAAGGCAAAGCTTTCATAACTGTAAATAAAGAAAATAAATTACCATAAACACGTCCAGTTTTACCACGTAATAGTTCAGGCACATCAGGATTCTTTTTTTGTGGCATAATAGAAGATGTTGTTGAATATTCATCACTTAGTTTAATAAATTGGAATTCATAAGATGACCACATTATTAACTCTTCAGAGATTCTTGAAACATGCATCATAGCTGTAGCAATATTAAATAAAATCTCTAAAGCAAAGTCTCTATTTGATACTGAATCCATAGCATGAGAGCTTGGAGCATTAAAATTAAGCATCTCACTTGTAGTATTTCTATTTATTTTATGTGGAGTTCCAGCTAAGGCAGCACTTCCTAGAGGTGAGAAATTATTTCGTTCATATGAACTTTGAAATCTTTCATAATCCCTTTTAAACATATTTGCATAAGTTAATAAATGATAACCAAAATTCAATACTTGAGCATGTTGTAAATGAGTCATACCAGGCATTAAAGTATCTATATGCTTTGATGCCATATTAACAAAAGTTGATATTAAGTTTTTTAATAAAACTTGAATGTCTAATGATTTTTCTTGAACATACAAAGTAAAATCACATACAACTTGATCGTTTCTACTTCTTGCCGTATGTAACTTTTTTCCAGTTTCTCCTATAATAACAGTTAATCTATTCTCTATTGCCATATGAATATCTTCATGCTCTAAAGAAAATACAAAGTTTTCTTCTTGTATTTCTTTTTGTATTTGTTCTAAAGCATCTTTTATTTGTAAATATTCTTCTTTAGAAATAATATTTTCTTTGCTTAACATAAAACTATGTGCAAGTGAAGCTTTTATATCTTGAGTATACAATTCTTTATCAAATAAAATAGAAGCATTAAATTCATTTAATAATTTTGCATTTGTATTTTTTAATATTTGTTCATTTGACATATATTTCCTTAAAGCCTTTTTTATTTAGCATTTGTTATTAAAACATCTTCCATCATCTTTGTGATATCTCCATCTAAAATAGAGTTTACATTTGAATAAGCTATATTTGATCTTGTATCTTTGATTTGCTGATATGGTTGCAATACATAAGATCTAATTTGATGTCCCCATCCTATTTCACTTTTTTCTATGCCTTTTTCAATAGCTGCTTTATTTTCTAGTTCAAGTTCATAAAGTCTTGATTTTAACATCTTTAAAGCACTAGCTTTATTTTTATGTTGAGATCTGTCGTTTTGACATTGTACAACTATATTTGTATCTAAATGTGTAATTCTAATAGCACTTTCTGTTTTATTAACATGCTGACCACCTGCACCACTTGCTCTGTATGTATCTATTCTTATATCTTTATCTTCAATATTTATATTAATATCATCATCAATTTCAGGAGATACCATAACTGAAGCAAAAGAAGTGTGTCTTTTTGCATTTGAATCAAAAGGTGAGATTCGTACAAGTCTATGAATACCATTTTCTACTTTTAAATAACCATAAGCATTTAATCCTTTTATTATAAAAGAGACATCTTTTAAGCCTGCTTCTTCACCATTTTGATAATCAAGTATTTCTAACTTAAAATTTTGTCTTTGAGCCCATCTTAGGTACATCCTATAAAGCATAGAAGCCCAGTCTTGGCTTTCTGTTCCTCCTGCACCTGGATGAATAGATATAATAGCATTTAAAGTGTCATCTTTTTTTGCTAACATAAGAGATATTTGTGTTGAAAGTATTAGACTTTCAAGATCTTTTGCTTCTTCATAAAGCATTAAAAAAGTATCTTCGTCATTATCAAGTTTTGCTAAGTCATAAAGTTCATTTGTTCCATTTAGTGCTTCATAGGCTTTATTATATTTAGCTAGTTTTGATAATATATGGTTTTTTTCAATTCCTATTTTTGTGGCATTTTCAACATCTAGCCAAAAATCTTGCTTAGCTTCTAAATCTTCAATTTCTTTAATTCTAACATTTAGCTCTTTAGGTTTTAGTATATTTGTTATATTAACAAGTTGTATGTTTAGTGTTTTTAATAATTCACTATATTCATATTCATCCATTCGCTATTTTATTTCTTTTTGATTTTTATTTTCTTCTTTGTTATTTTGTTTTAAGCCTTCTTGTTTCAAGCTTTGTATATAAGAGTAAACATTTTTCAAAGTTTGTTCTGATAACATCAAAGCATAAGGTTTCATTAAAAATGCTCGACCTCTATCATAATCATCTATAGTATAATCTCTAATTGCTATTTTCATATCAGAATAATTTAAATCTACTAAAGGTCTTGAAGTATTTTGTGCTTTAATATTGGCATTTTTTCCATGACATGAAAGGCATTTGTTTATATATAATTCTTTACCATTTTTTGACATAGTATATTTTATTTCTTGTTTTTTCTCTTCTACTTCTTGTTTTTTTCTTTTCTGTAGTCTTTGCATAATTCTTTTTTCTATTTTTTCTTCATCTAGCAAGCTTATTGTAGTTTCATCTTTTTTTAAAATATACACATAAGTTTTACCATCTTTATTTGAACTTATATTTATGTCTTCGATTTTCCAATTTTTCTTTTTCATATCTTCTAAAGAATATAAACCTTTACATTCTCCACCATCAAGAGCAGTTCTTGAAATAGTACTTACATTTTTATGATTTTCTTTAAAACACATAGCTGTTTGTGAAAAAGCTAAAGTAGTAAAAAAGATTGTTATATATATGATTTTGATAAGTTTCATTTATATCCTTGTATTTATTAGTTTAAATCAAAGGATATTTTAGCATAAGTCTTCTTAGTTAGTCTTGTACGAGTACTAGTTTTTAAAGCTTTTTAAAAGACATAAAAAAAGCCTAGAAGTTAGACTTCTAAGCTTTTTATTAAAACATCAATAGATATCAGGCTATTTTAAACTATTTCTAATTTAAAAACAGACTAAGTATTAGTTAAAAATATTTTTCTAATTATTATACTAGAAAGAATATTTTAATTCTAATCTACCTTTGTTAGTTTTAACACTATTATCTTTCATCATTGAATAATAAGAAGAGATTTTAAAGTTACTACTCATAGCATAAGAAGCAGACACTGCAGTTTCTTTAGCTTTTATCTTATCCTTAGCAGGTTTATATTTAGTATTGATATGATCTAAACCTAAAGTAACACTATCGTTAGCTTTAAAAGAAACTCCAACTTTAAATGATTTAGCATCACTTTTCATAGAAGCATAATGTTGTTTTAAATTAAAAGTATTAACTGCTGAATCACCAGATTTATCAATCGCTACACCACTATGAAGACCATTATGTTTACCTGTACTTGCAAAACCAGCACTTACAGTTGCCATACCTAAGTTAGCAGAAACATTTAATTTAGCTACAGATAATTTCTCACTTTTAACATCATCTAAATTTTTCTTAGAATATCTAGCAGAGATAGATACTACATC
>JADGEG010000111.1:0-812 GCA_016744485.1 Arcobacter sp.
GGTGTAGAGTTTGCCCGAAACCTTGTTATGAAAAAAATAAATGGAAAGCATTAGCAAAAATAATGCGATACTCAGGTGTAAAATTGGGACTAGTAAAATTAAAAAATAAGATAAAACAAAAAATGAAAAAAATTATTTATAATGCTTGTAACAATCAATAAAATTTAATAAAAAAAATAGCTGTTAAATCTCTCATTATGAAAATGTATTTTATTAGATGTTAAATTTACTACTTGTTTATTTTTGTAATATAACATTCTTATTTTTAGATAGTAATATATAATGCTTACAAGGCATTTGACTCCCGTTTAAAAAAGGACTGTTTATCTCTTCATACAAATTATAGTCTCCTTGTAGTGCTGTACAATGTGAACAATTGTTTGCAAAGTATTTTTCTTTAGTTGTTCTACTTAGAGTAGATTTATAAAAAGGATATTTTGTTTGAATAATGGATACGATATCAAGAGGAAGAGTTTCTATATAGCGTTGAACATGTGGATTTGAATATTTTTTGTTGCTTTTTAAATCTCTATAAAATTTTAAAGCTATTACTTTTGTATCTTTTTTGCATTTCCAGCATTTCATTTTAGATTCAATTAAACCTAGTAATATATTATCTTTGATATCATTTTCTTTTTGATTTCATCTTTGGCAATTTGTTTGATTTGATTATCCTTATAATTATCAATGATCCACTTTAAATAATTATGGGGGATAGCTTCCCATTTAGAGCCTTTATATTTTCCAAATTGAATATACTTTTGTGTTGGGTTTTTATAAAAAACAAGAGATATGATAAATATGAGCACAAG
>JADGEG010000111.1:822-6676 GCA_016744485.1 Arcobacter sp.
TAAATATTTTAGAACATAAATAAAAGTTAATTTCTTATATAGTAAATAGCTATGAAAAATGACTAGATACAAGAAATATTAAGTAAATGAATTATTAGTAGAATAATTTCTTTTATTTTTTTTATCACCATTAGCTTTTGAAGTCTTAGAATTATTATTGCTATTACTTGAAGGGTTTTTTGAACCTTTATTTCCACCACGACCTTTTTGTTTTTTAGGTTCGACTTTAATGCTAGGATCAACTTCATAACCAGCTATATGAATATGTTCAATCTCTTTTTTTAATAATTTTTCTATATCAGTTAAATACTCTTTTTCATCAATACAAACTAATGATATAGCATGTCCTTCTTTACCTGCTCGTCCAGTTCTTCCTATTCTATGTACATAATCTTCAGGTATATTTGGTAATTCATAATTAATTACATAAGGTAAAGAAATGATATCTATGCCCCGAGCTGCAATATCAGTAGCTACTAAAACTCTAATATCACCATTTTTAAAATCAGCCAAGGCTTTTGTTCTAGCACCTTGTGATTTGTTTCCATGAATCGCTGCACTTTTAAGACCGTCATAATCAAGTAATTTACTAAGTTTATTTGCACCATGTTTAGTTCTTGTAAATACTAGAACTTGTTTCATATTTTGCTCGTTTATAATATGGGTTATTAAGTTCTTTTTATCTTTTTTATTTACTTTATGAATGATATGTTTAACTTTATGATTACTTACATTTGCTTTTGCAACTTCTACTAATGTAGGGTTATTTAATAATTTTGCTGCTAATTCTTTAATACTTTTAGAAAATGTTGCTGAAAATAATAAGTTTTGTTTTTTAGCAGGAAGCATCGCTAGTACTTTTTTAATATCGTGTACAAATCCCATATCAAGCATCCTATCTGCTTCATCAAGTACAAAAAATTCAACACAGCTTAAATCTAAAGCTTTTTGATTTACTAAATCTAACATTCTTCCAGGAGTTGCTACAAGTATATCAACACCTTTTTTGATTGCTGCTTTTTGAGGGTTTATTCCAACTCCACCAAATACAACTGCACTTGTCAGCTTTGTATATTTAGAATAAGTTACAACATTTGTGTGTACTTGTGCTGCTAATTCTCTTGTAGGTGTTAAAATCAAAGCTTTTACTTGTAGCTTTGCTACTTTTTTATTATTTTGGCTTAGTAGCTCTAACATTGGAAGTGTAAAAGCTGCTGTTTTACCTGTTCCAGTTTGAGCTGCAGCTAACACATCTTTTTTTTTCAAGATAAGTGGTATTGCTTTTTCTTGAATTGGTGACGGAGTTTTATATCCTTGATTGTTGATTGCTTTTAATAGAGGTTTACTAAGACCTAGTTTTTCAAATGACATTTTAGCCCTTAATTTTTTTGGAAGTATAGCATAAGTTTATTTAGCAATATTATTTTGCTATATAACCATTGTCACAAGTCTTAAAAATAACCAGTTTTATGAAAAATAATATGGAGTGCCAAACAATCACTTCTTATAATGTAAATTAATATACATATGAAGTATGTCAATTGCAGCAGGGGTTATACCTGAAACTTGACTTGCATTAAATAATGTTGGAGGTCTACATTTTTCTAATTTTTCAACTGCTTCATTTGATAAACCAGGAATATCTGTATATATAAAAGTACTAGGTATTTTTAGATTTAACATTTTTTTCATTTTTTCAATTTGTTTTTTTTGTTTTTGAACATATCTATAATATTTTGCTTCAATGATAATTTGTTCTTTTATATAAGTATCTAGATCTTGATATTTTGGTACTAAAACATCAAAAGCATTTGTATCAATAGTATTTCTTCCAACTATATCTAAAAGTAAAACTCTATCCTTTATTTTATCTTGTTTGAGTGTTTCTAATAGTTCTAAATTTTCTTTTTTTGAAGTAAACCATTCTTCTTTCATAAAATTTATTGCTTCATTAATTAGCATTTCTTTTTTTTGTACATTTTGTATAGTTTTATCATTAATAAGACCAAATTTATGACCATATGAACTAAGCCTAATATCAGCACTTTCTTCTCTTAAAAGAAGTCTATACTCAGCTCTTGATGTAAACATCCTGTAAGGTTCTGTACTTCCTTTTGTAACTAAATCATCTATTAAAACAGCGATATAAGCTTCATCACGTCTTAAAATAAAAGGTTCTTGTTTATCAATAGCTAAACTTGCATTAATTCCAGCCATTAGTCCTTGAGCTGCTGCTTCTTCATATCCTGTTGTTGCATTTATTTGTCCCGCTAGATAAAGGTTTTTTATTTTTTTTGTCTCTAAAGTATGTTTTAATTGTGTAGGATCAACATAATCATACTCAATAGCATATCCATATCTTACAATCTTCGCATTTTGTAAACCTTTAATTGATCTAATCATAGTTTTTTGAACATCAATTGGCATAGAAGTACTAAGTCCATTTATATAATATTCACTTTTCATCGTAGTTTGTGGTTCTAAAAATAATTGATGCCTATCTCTTTCTTTAAATCTACTAATTTTATCTTCAATACTTGGACAGTATCGTGGACCACTACCTTGTATTTGACCTGTAAATAAAGGAGCTCTTGCAAAATTTGATGAAATCGTACTATGCGTTCCTAAATTTGTATAAGTTATATAACAAGGATGTTGCTTAGGATTAAATGTTTGTTTATTTGTTCTAAAAGAAAAAGGTGTTGGAATTTCATCTCCCCCGTGTTCATCCATTTGTGAAAAATCAATAGAGTTACCATCAATTCTTGCAGGAGTACCTGTTTTTAATCTTCCAACAATAAAGCCTAGTTTTTTTAATTGACTTGAAAGTGTAGTTGAAGGAAGTTCCCAAGCTCTTCCTGCTTCATAAGTTTTTTCACCTATGTGAATCAAACCTTTCATAAAAGTTCCAGTTGTTAAAATCACTTTTAAAGAGTTTAATTTTTCACCTAGTTTTGTTTCAATGCCACATACTTCTTGATTATCATTTAAAATAAGTTGTGATACTTCATCTTGGTAAACTTCTAAATTAACTGTTTCACAGCAAACTTTTCTCATATATTCTTTATATTTATCCATATCAATTTGAGCCCTACTACCTTGAACAGCTGCACCTTTTGAACCATTTAAAATTCTAAATTGAATACCAGAATAATCTGTACATAAACCCATTTCTCCACCTAAAGCATCAAGTTCACGTACTAAATGTCCTTTTGCAAGTCCACCAATGGCAGGATTACACGAAGCTGCTCCTATTTGTTCAACTAACATAGTAATTAAAAGTGTTTTTTTACCCATTCTAGCACATACTAAAGATGCTTCAATTCCTGCATGCCCTGCTCCTACGACTATAACATCATATTTCATTTTTTCCCTTAATTAATTTTTAATTACATTTTCGCTATTATAGCAAGAATTTATAAAAGGATTCATGTGTTCACAGGCTTAATTCGTGAAATGGCAGAAGTTTTAAGTTTTAATAAAAATATATTAACACTAAAAGCAAACTATACACCAAAAATTGGTGATTCAATTGCTATTAATGGAGCTTGTTTAAGTGTAATTAAAATCACCTCTTCTTCTTTTAGTGTTGAAATATCACCTGAATCTACGAAAATATTAGCAATGCAAAACTATACAAAAATAGTGCATATTGAACCAGCTATGATGATGGGCGATAGATTTGAGGGACATATTGTTCAAGGTCATATTGATTGTTTAGGTAAAATTAAAAACATTAGACAAAATGGAAATTCAAGTGATTATATAATTACTTTGCCAAAAGAATTTATGAAATTTATTTCTCCTAAAGGTTCTATTAGTATTGATGGTGTTTCTTTAACAATAAATGAAGTTTTCTCTGATTCTTTTAGGTTAACAATAATTCCACTTACTATTAAGAATACACTTTTAAAAACATATAAAGTTGGTACTTCTGTAAATATAGAAACTGATATGTTTGCTAGATATATTTATAATATTTTTTCTAAAAATAATAAAACACTTTGTTGGGATGAGGTTGATAAGATTATGGCTTCTTATTAGAGTTTATTTAATACAATAAATAAGGATATTTAAAATGACTAATAATTCAATTCCTCCAAATATATTAAAGATTCAAAAAAAACTTGCTAGTTTGGAAAAAAATTCGAGATCTTACAAAAAATATACAAAAATACTAGCAAAGCATATAAAAAAATATTCTATGAAACAAAGAATAAATTCACATATAAAAACTATTGAATCTATACAAGAATTAGAGAAAAAGGAATAAAACATTACAATTTGTAAGAAATTATAATATTGAGTTAAAAAACTGCTACTATACACAAAATAAAAAATAATAGGAATTTGAAATGGATGACAATCAGAAAAAATCGTTAGATTTAGCAATTAAACAGTTAGACAAAGCTTTTGGGAAGGGTACTTTATTAAGACTAGGGGATAAAGAAATTGTACCAATTGAAACTATTTCAACTGGTTCTTTAGGATTAGATTTAGCTTTAGGTGTAGGAGGGATTCCAAAAGGAAGGGTTATTGAAATTTATGGACCAGAAAGTTCAGGTAAAACAACTCTAACTCTTCATGCAATTGCCCAATGTCAAAAAGCAGGAGGTGTTTGTGCATTTATCGATGCAGAACATGCACTTGATGTAGTATATGCAAAAAACTTAGGAGTTGATACAGATAACTTACTCGTCTCTCAACCTGACTTTGGTGAACAAGCCTTAGAAATCCTTGAAACGGTCATAAGATCAGGTGCTGTTAATTTAGTAGTAATTGACTCAGTTGCAGCACTAACTCCAAAAATTGAAATTGATGGAGATATGGATGATGTCCAAGTTGGTCTTCAAGCTAGACTTATGAGTAAGGCTTTAAGAAAAATCACTAGTATTTTAAATAAAATGAACTGTACGGTTATTTTTATAAATCAAATTAGAATGAAAATAGGAATGACAGGATATGGAAGTCCAGAAACTACAACAGGTGGTAATGCTTTAAAATTTTATTCTTCTGTTCGACTTGATATTAGAAGAATAGCTACTTTAAAACAAGCAGAAAATCCAATAGGAAATAGAGTAAAAGTTAAAGTAGTCAAAAACAAAGTTGCACCTCCTTTTCAAATTGCAGAATTTGATATTATGTTTGGGGAAGGAATTTCTAAAATGGGTGAATTAATAGACTATGGTGTTAAGCTTGATATTGTTGATAAAGCAGGTGCTTGGTTTTCATATAATGATAGTAAAATAGGACAAGGAAAAGAAAATTCAAAAGTTTTTTTAAGAGATAATCCCGAAATTGCACAAGATATTGAAAATAAAATTTTAGAAGCCATGGGTAAAACAAATTAACACAGGTACAAATATATTGAGATTAAAATTTTCATATGGAAGTCATGCTTATAACCTTTAAAGATTAACTAAATAAATCTTAAACATGTTATACTTCATTAAAAAATGTAAAAGAGCTTAAAATATGAAAATTTTAGTATTAGAGGACAATATTACTCTTGCTGATGCATTACAATCTATACTTTTAAAAGCATTTTATATTGTGGATGTTTTTTGTGATGGAGAAGAAGGAAAGTATGCACTTTTAAATGAACATTATGACTTATTAATACTTGATTTAGGCCTTCCTAAAATTGATGGTATTGATTTATTAACTTCTTTAAGAAAAGAAAAAAACAATATTCCTGTTTTAATAATTTCTGCACGCGATAAATTAGATCAAAGAATTTTAGGACTACATAGTGGGGCAGATGACTATTTATGTAAACCCTTTGAATTTGAAGAAATTTTAGCTCGTGTTGAAGCAATATTGAGAAGAAAAAATAAAAGAATTGAATCAGTTA
>JADGEG010000002.1:0-3495 GCA_016744485.1 Arcobacter sp.
GTTCATGGAATTGAAAATATATTATTAATTGATAAAGATAATAATCACTCAAATACTATTAGAAAATTTTATAAAGATAATAAAAAAGTAGATAAAGACTGGAAAGGTCAATCTGTAGATATTGAAGGAAATATTCCTTTTATAGATGGTACTAAAGAAACTACATTAGATTTTTTTGATAAATTATTAGATGAAGAAAAAATTGATACAGCATTTAATACAGAAGTAGAAAATATTATTAAAAAAGATGATTTATTTTTAATCACAACAGCTACACAAGGTTTCCAAGCTTTAGCTGTTGTAATTGCTATTGGTAAAATGGGAAAACCAAATAAGCCATCATATAAAATTCCTTTATCAATAAGACCTTTAATTAATTTTAATTTAGATAAGTGTTCACAAGGTGAAAAAATTTTAGTTATAGGCGGAGGAAATTCAGCAGCTGAATATGCTTATGAATTAGCAGAACAAAATAATCAAGTAACTTTAGTATATAGAAAAGATAAATTCTCACGTTTAAATCCTGATAATGAAAATATTTTAAAGCAATATAATGGACAAGAAAAATTAAGATTAAGAATGAATACTGATATTCTTAGTATAGAAAATGAACATGGAAAATTAAAAGTTAATTTTACAGATAATTATTATACTATTTATGATAGAGCTATTTATGCTATTGGAGGAACTTCCCCTGTTGATTTTTTAAAAAAATGTGGTATAAAACTTGATGAAAATAATAAACCCATATATGATGAACATTATAGAACTAATATTCAGTGTATGTATGTAGCTGGAGATATAGCTTTTAATACAGGTGGTTGTATTGCCGCTGCTTTAAATCATGGCTATCATATAGTTAATTCTTTTATGAGAAGAAGCGGGAAAATATATGCCCATACAAACAAAATAGAAGAGTTTATAAAAAATAATCCTACTTTTAAAACATAAATAAAGGTTTATTTTAGTATTTATACTATTCATTTTGTTTGATTTCATTTATTAAATATTGAGTTACAGCTAAAGACGCTTTATAATGTCTTAATACTTTGTTATTGGTTTGTTCTTTTAAACTTTTTAATTTAAAAATTTCATCATTTGTATTTACAATCATAGAACCATTAAAACCATAATGTTTTATGTCATTATCAAATAAATTATTTCCTATTGCTAAATATGAGGTATCTTTTAAAGTTAAATTATAAAGTGTAGGAAAAATATCTTTATGAGAACCAGCTACTTTTGTATTTATATTTAATTTAGATTTTAATTCTTTTGGTAAATAAAAATACAAAGGAATATTCTTAGAGTTAAAAAGTTTTTTATCATCATACTTCATAATTCCATTTATTGTATTATTATCAGCTGTTATAACTATAATTGTATTGTCTACAAATTTTGTTTTTTTAAATTTAGTCAAAAATACTCCCACAGAATTAAGAGCATAAGCATAAGAAGATAATCTTTTTTTAGCTAAACTCAAACTTCCTGTAATATGATTTATTAATTTTTTTGAAAATATTAAAGACTTTTCTACATAATCATTTGGTATATTATAAGGAGGATGGTTATTTGTACTAAGTGCTAGAATAAACTGTTTTTTTGAAGACTGTTTTAGTTTATCTAAAATATGCTCATATAAGTATTCATCAAAGACACCCCAAGGATGAAAATATTCTTTTTCTTGTTGTAAGTGATTCTTATTTTGTAAGTTATTATAAATATTAATTTTACCCTCCACATTAGTATAATCTTGAAACTTAATAAAAGCACCTAAGTTTCTCCAGCTTAAATCACCACCATAAATAAAAGATGTTTCATAATCAGCCTTATTATATAAAAATGCAGGAGAATAAGAAAAAGAAGTTTGTTTATAAATTGATTGTGAAAATGCAAAAGATTTAGGTCTATGAGGAATATTCAATAATAAAGCTTGTAAGCTTGATATTGTCCCATTTCCAGAAGAAATAAAATTTGTCAAAAGTGTATCTTCTTCAAAGTGTTTTTTTAACTCTCCTAAAATATTAAAATCAAGACTATTATATTCCAAAATATGAGATCCAAAACTTTCAACCATAATTACGATTATATTATAATCTTTATTATCTATTTTTTTTGTTTTATATTTTATATTATTTAATAAATTAGTTTCATCTATATTAGATGTGCCTTTAACTACTTTAAAAGCATCTTGTATATTATTTTTATAAGATGTTTCTTTTATTAAATCATAATCTCTTTTTAAATATTTTTTTCTAATACCATAAGCACTTGTAAAAGCACGAAATCCATTTTGAGAAATTTGATTTATAAAAGAATTAGTAGATACATTTGGGATCATTTTACCTAAAGGATACATTCCAAATGTACCTCTTACAGCTAAAAAATTTAAAATAAAAATAATAATAAAAACAATAAAAGAAGTCTTTATATAAAAAAAAGATTTTATTTCCTTATCTTGTTTCATTAGAATAAATTTGATTATCTTATATAAAAAATATAAGTAAATAAAAAAAATTGATAATATCATTAAGACATTATAATTTTGCCACATAGTAATAATTAAAGCTTGTATATCGTCATCTATTAAACCAAAGAATAATATATTGATATGATCTTTAAAATACGAATAAAAAGCAAAATCAGAACATAAAAGTAAAGAAACAATGAAATAAATTAAAAATAAATAATATATCAAAAACTTATTTGCAAGATTTAATAAAAATTCTTTTTTAGTATAATATAAAATAATAAGCACTAAAGTGGGTATAACCTGAATATATCCAATAACAGTTAAATCTAGTCTAAAACCTAAAATGAATGCTTCAACTATATCTAAGAAATGAATACTTATCTCTTCTGTATTTAAAGGATTATAATAATCTACAAAGACCAATCTAAAAATAGACATTAAACTTAAAAATATTAGGTGTATCAAAATAAGTTTTTTAAAAATATTTAAAACTTTTGATAAAAGTATTTCCTTCACTTTTTTCCTTTTTATTTTAACTCTGTTTTTGATAATTTATCAATGTAATTTATTTCAATAAGACGTGTCAAAAAAGACATTTTTTATGATAAATAATTTAATTTATTTATCATAAAAGTATAACAATCCAACAAGTTAAATGTAAAAAAATACTAAACAAAACAGCAGTTGAACCTATATCTTTAGCATTTTTTGCTAAAGGATTTATTTCTTTCGTTACTAAATCAACAACATTTTCTATAGCAGAATTAATAAGTTCTACTATTAAAACTAATATCCCAGAAATCAATAAAATAAGTTTATTGCTTAAAGTAGTATCAATAAAAATAATTCCAATAATAATAAAAATAGAACAAAACAATTCAACTTTGAAAGAATTTTCAGTTTTTAAAACATGTTCTAAACCACTAAGTGCATATTTTGTATTATTAAAAAGATTATATTTTGGTTTATTATTCATTTGCATCCTTTTTTATATAATTCTTTATAAAAAAATTTCCATCTTT
>JADGEG010000002.1:3505-34282 GCA_016744485.1 Arcobacter sp.
CTTTTATGTTGCCAAAACCAAAATTGAGGTTTTAATAAAATCTGTTCTTCTATTATAAAAGCTTGTTTTTGAGTTAATTCTTTTATTTTATCATTCGTTTTAAATTCAAATTTTTTAACATCAATTGCATCATAAACCTTTATTTTATATTTTCTAAAATCTTCTATAATAGCAAACACAGGAATGATAAGGGCATCAAATTTTAAAGCTAATCTTGCTGTCGTATCTATTGCCATAGCCTTTTTATTAAAGAAATCAATCTCTATGCCATGCTTAGAGTTTTGATCAATAGCAAGTGCAATAAATTGATCATTTTTAAAAGCTCTTAGCATTCCTTTTGCTGCTACACTTTTTTCTAGCATGATAATATTGTTTTTATCTCTAGCTTTTATATACATATTATTTATATGAGGGTTATCCATCTTTCTATTAACTACTGCTAAAGTACCATATTTTAAAGCAATATAAGGAATAGCTAGCTCCCAAGCACCATAATGTGCAGTTACAAAAATAATTTTTCTTTTATTTTTAATTGCATCTAAAATGACCTTTTCATTTGTAATTGTAGCTTTTTTAAGCAGTTGTTCTTTTTTTATATTTTGATTTTCTATAAATTCATATAAATTTAAAAATAATGATTTATATGATTGATAAATTATAGATTTTTTTTCTTTAAGATTTAACTTATTTGAATAAACTAAATCAAGATTAACTAAAGCTATATTGATATGCTCACGATTAAATGTACAGGTTAATTTTGCAAGAAATAGAAGTAAAAATTTTAATATAAAATTTGGAGTAAAAAGAAAAATAAATTTAAATATTTTATATAAAATATATCCAAAATAATCCTTAATCTTTTTTTTCATATAAAATATCCTTTGCAAGATTAATTACATTTTTTTCTTCAATTTCACTAATTGAAAAATCATTTTGATCTAATTTTAATGCATTAACTTTAGAATTAGATTCTAAAATTTTATTTTTATTTGTTTGATATGTATTTCTATAAGAAGGAGTATTTCCAAAAAGAATAATAGAAGCTATATTTAAAGCCCAAGCCATATGAGTAGGTCCAGTATCCCCCCCTATTATTAAGTCAACTTCTGAAATAAGTGCTTTTAAAGAATTTATATCTAAAGCTGGTAATAATATACCTTTACTATTTTTTACAATATATGTAGCAATTTCTTTTTCCTTTTTATTTCCCCAAAGAACTAAACAATTTTCATTTAAACTATTGATTATTTTAACAAATTTTTCTTTAGGATAGATTTTAGAATCCCATGATGCTCCTATTACAAATAAAATATTTTTTGTTTCTCTTTTTATATAATCATAAATTATACTATTTTCTTTTTTATAAAATAAAAAAGCTTTTTTTTCTAAAATATCTTCTTTTGATATATCAAAATCTAATGGAAGTGATAAAATCTTTGCATTTCTTAAAATAGCATTTGAGCAATAAGAAATATTTATTTTTTGTTTATACAAAAAAGATGCAAAACCTTCTCTAATTGAGTCTTTATCAAAACCAACAATATTTTTGCCCAATATTTTTGATACAATAGCTGATTTTATTAAACCTTGTGCATCTATTATCAAATCATAAGAATTTTTTGAATATTTTTTTATTTCTTTTATTTTATTATAAAATTCTTTTTTATTTTTTTTTATAGATTTCAAATTTATTGTATATATATTATTGATATCTTCATTATATTCTAAAACTTGAGCAAAGGCTTCTTCAACAAACCAGTCAATTTTTATATTAGCATTATGTTTTTTTATGTATTGTAATGCAACCATCGCATGAATAATATCACCCATGGCTGATAGCTTTATAATAGCTAATTTCATGACATAATTTTTATTTGATAATTTTTAGGAGTTTGAAGTTTTTTAAGTTCATTTTCAATGAGATATATATGCTTACCAAGTTTAATTTCAATAATCTCATCATTTTTTATATTTAATTTCATATTTGGATAAGATAAATCTTTATTCAACGATAAATTTAATGATATCATAAAAGATAAAAACTGCATATCTTCTAAAGAAGGTAATAATTCTTTATATAATTCTAGCTCTTTTTTTAAAGGCAAAGTTCTTTTTGAAAATTTGATCATATATGCTATTGTTATTCTATCTTCATGTGAAAAATTATAATGTAAACCACTTAGTATAAAATTAAATGTATTATCATTAGATTTATAAAAATTAAGTTTTGAGCCTAAAGAATTTAGTTTTGAAGCTATAATAAAAAGTGTTTTAAACTTATTGTCTAATTTATGCAAAGGTGCTAAAATATCAAAAATTTGTACAGCATTTTTTCTTAAATACGAGCTTTGTTTTGAAGAAATATCAAACTTATCTAATAAATTTCTTACACTAATATTGTAATTAGCAGGAAATCTTTTATTTGAATTTTTTAAAAGATCATTTAAGTATATACCTTCTCTAATACCTGCACCTGATGTTATTACCTTTTGTGTATCAAATGTATTTAATATTGTATCAAATATTAATGTACCTTCTTTAATAGTATCAACTCTATCTTTTTTAACTCCAATACTTTTTAAAATTTTTATATCATTAGAATTAATTATAAGATCAAAAATATCTTTATTTGAATTAACATTATAAGAGTAAGAATGAAGAATATCTAAAGGATATTTATTTTTTTTCATAATTATTTTACTTAAAGTTCTAATAGTTCCACCAATGCCAACAATAACAGAAGGAATTGTTTTAAATTCTTCTTTAAGTAGTTTTAATTGATTTAAAATATATTTTTTAGCTCCAAGTAAATCATTGTGTTTAAAAAACATTTCATGTAGCCTAATAGTTCCAATATCTAAAGATATACATTGTTTTATAAGCTTATTTTCAATATAAGCAAATTCAGTTGAACCACCACCTATATCAACAGTTAAAAAAGTTTTTTCTTTTATTAAATTTACAGCTGCTAATGCACCATAATGTGCTTCATCTTTACCATTTATTATTTTAATATTTAATTTTAACTCTTTTTTAACTTTTGAAATAAAATAAGAAGCATTTGGTGCATCTCTTAAAGCTGAAGTTGCTACACAAAAGATTTTTCTAGATTTTAATTCTTTTGCAATACTAATAAAAGATTCAAGTGAGCTAAATGCTCTTTTCATAGGTAGTTCTTGTAAATTTGCATCATCTTCATAAGAACCTTCTGAAAGTTTAACTTGGATCTTCGTCTCATTTATAATATTAAATGAAAAACGACTACTCTTTTCCATAACAACCATACGCATTGAATTTGAACCAATGTCTATTATAGTTGTTATTTTAGCCACTAAACTAAACTTCTTCTTTTTGCAATTGCTCAAATTTAAATTTTAATTCTTCCATTGACTCATGATTATCCACATCTATTACTATGCAATCAACAGGACAAACCTCTATACAAGCTGGTTCTTCATAACTTCCAACACACTCAGTACATCTATCTGGATCTATTATATATATTGGATCACCTTCTTCTATTGCCACATGAGGACATTCTTCTCTACATGCATCACAAGATATACATACATCATTAATAATTAAAGCCATTATTCTTCCTAAATTAAATATCACTCTTGGAGTTATAACCTATTATTCTTTAATAATATCTTTAATAAGCTAAAAATTTAAAAATTCTTTTGATAGTTTAGTAAAATAAATTATTTTTCAATATTAAACTTAAAATATATCATAAGTGATATAGATACATTTTAAGTTTTGTATAAGTTAGTTAAATATTTGAACTATTTTTTTTGCAGCTTCTCTACCATCAACAGCGGCAGTAACAGCTAAGTGTGCACCTCTTTGACAGTCACCACCTGAATAAACTTTTGAATTACTTGTAAGAAAATTATTTGTTATAACTCCACCCCAAGAGTTTGTTTTAATATTAAGATCTTTTAAAAAATTTGGTTCTTCACAAGTAAAACCTAAAGCTAAGATTATAATATCAGCATCTTCTTTATATAAAGAATTTTCAAGTATTTGAAGTTCTTGTTTATTGTCTTTTTTTATAAGCACAGTTTTATATAAATCAAGAGATATAACTAAATTATTCTTTGTATTAATTTGTTTTGGACTAACATTAAAAACAAACTCAACACCTTCTTCTTTTGCATTGATTACTTCTTTTTTACTTCCTGGCATACTTGTTTCATCACGTCTATATAAACATTTTACACTTTTAGCACCTTCTCTAACAGAAGTTCTTACACAATCCATAGCAGTATCACCTCCACCAATTACAAGAACTTTTTTATCTTTAATATCAATAGAACATTCAAGTTCATTTGTAAAATTTCTTTTTTGAATAGTTTTTAAAAAATCAATTGCTAAATAAACATTAGAAGAGTCTTCACCTTTTAAATTTGATTTTCTTCCTTTCGTTGCTCCAATACCTAAAAAAATTGCATCAAATTCATTTTCTAAATCTTTTACATTTTTATCTTTTCCTATTTCACAATTAAGCTCTAATGTCATACCTGCATCAAGTAGCCACTTAATTCGTCTTGTCACTATACTTTTGTCTAATTTAAAGCCAGGAATACCATACGTTAATAATCCTCCAGCCCTATCATCTCTTTCAAACATAGTCACAGGAATACCTTTTCTTAGTAAAAAAGTAGCAGCAGAAATTCCAGCTGGTCCTGAGCCAATAATAGCCACTTTTTTATTGCTTAATAGTTTTGGAAATTGTGGTTTTAATCCTCTTTCAAAAGCTTTTTCAGAAATATGTGTTTCAATTGCTCCAATAGAAATAGCACCATGACCCGTATTTAATGAACATGCCCCTTCACATAATACATCTTGAGGACAAATACGTCCTAATATTTCAGGAAAAGGTGAAGTTTCATTTGACAAAGCAAATGCTAAGTCTGGATTTTTATTTGCTGTTTGTTTTAACCATGCTGGAATAAAGTTATGTAAAGGACAGCCTGTATGACAGTAAGGAATACCACACTGCATACATCTATCTGATTGTTCTTTTGCTCTACTTTTTGAAAATACTTTATATACTTCTTTATAATCTTTTAATCTTTGTAAAACATCTCTTTTTTCTGAGTTTATTCTTTCAAATTTTGTAAAATTTATCATATTAATCTCCTTCGTCTGGATCAAGTGGCAATACTGCCATATTTTTAGGTTTAATCATCCAAAAATTTCTAATTTCTGCTCTAAAATTTTCTACAACTATTTGTGCTTTATTACTTTGAGTTTCATTAATATAATCTAATAATAATCTTTTTAAAAACAATCTTTCTCTTTCTGTATCATCTGTATCAATTCTTAAAGCTTCTATTAACTCTTGATTCATCTTATCAAAAAATGTTTTTGTAGGATCATATATGAAAGATAGTCCTCCTGTCATTCCTGCACCAAAATTAAAACCAGTATTCCCTAAAATAACTATAATACCACCTGTCATATATTCACAAGCATTATCTCCTGTTCCTTCAACAACAGATGTACAACCTGAATTTCTAACAGCAAATCTTTCACCTACATTTGCTCTTATATAAAGTTTACCACCCGTTGCTCCATATAGACATGTATTTCCTGCACCTGAAAACTCTTCACCTTGTTGGGGAGTATTTATAATGATTTTTCCACCATTCATACCTTTTCCGACATAATCATTAGCTAGTCCATCTAAAAATAGATTCATACCTTTTGATAAAAAAGCACCAAAAGATTGTCCTGCTACTCCTTTTAAATACATATTTATAGAATTTTCAGGTAAACCATCATCTCCATAATATTTTGCAATTTCACCAGAAATTAATGTTCCAAAAGATCTATTTAAATTAGAAATATTTTCCCTAATTTTAATAGGTGTTGATGGATTTTCTATGGTTTTGTGAACTTTTTTGAGTAAAGATTTTTCAAATTTATTTTTATCAAATGGTTGATTAAATTCTTTTTGACAGGTATCTATTCCATCAACTCTTCTTAAAATATTCGAAAAATCAAATTTTTTAGCCATTTCATCATCAATAACTTTTAATAAATCGGACCTTCCAATAATTTCTTCCATAGTTTTATACCCAAGTTTTGCTAAAATAGATTGTACATCATTTGCTAAAAATGTAAAATATGAAATCAATCTTTCAACTGTACCTGTAAAATGCTCTCTTAAGTTTTCATCTTGAGTAGCAACTCCAACAGAACATTTATTTGTATGACAAATTCTTAATATCTTACAACCTAATAAAGAAAGTGCAGCTGTACCAAAAGCATACGATTCAGCACCTAATAGAGCAGCTTTTACAACATCAATTCCTGTTTTTAAGCCACCATCTGTTTGAAGCTCAACAGAAGATCTTAAATGATTTGTTTTTAAAGCATTATGAGCTTCACTTAAACCCATCTCCCAAGCATTTCCTGTGTGTTTTATAGATGTTAAAGGAGCTGCACCTGTTCCACCATCTGCCCCTGAAATGATAATTTTATCAGCATATGCTTTAGCAACTCCTGCAGCAATAGTCCCAACTCCTATTGTTGATACTAACTTAACTGTTATTTTAGCTTCAGTGTTAATTTGTTTTAAATCAAAAATTAACTGTGCTAAGTCTTCAATAGAATAAATGTCATGATGAGGAGGAGGTGATATAAGTGTAACTCCTTCAACCGTATGTCTTAGTTTTGCTATTAAAGCTGTAACTTTATGACCTGGTAATTGTCCACCTTCTCCTGGTTTTGCACCTTGTGCTACTTTGATTTGTATTTCATTAGCTGATCTTAAATATGCAGGAGTAACTCCAAATCTTCCAGATGCAACTTGTTTGATTTTAGAATTTTTTAAAGTTTTATATCTTTTTGGGTCTTCTCCACCCTCACCTGAATTTGACATACCACCTATTGTATTCATAGCAATTGCTATTGCTTCGTGTACTTCAGGCGAAATAGAGCCACAAGACATAGCTGCAGATGCAAATCTTTTAAAAATATTATCTATATGTTCAACTTCATTTATGCTAATTTCTTTTTTATCAGAATTAAATTCGAAAAAATCTCTAATAAATTTTTTATCTCTATTTTCAATTAAAGATTTTAATTTATCAAAATCGTGAATATCTTCTTTGTTTATTGCATTTTGATTATGCATAGCTTTTGTCGTAAGAGGTCCATAATCATGATATTCTCCACCACTAGTATATTTATAAAAACCACCTATATCTAAAGGAAACATATGTTTAACATTATAAAAAGCATCAAAATGAGATTTTTCTATTCTTTTTTCAATATCTGTATATCCTAAACCACAAAGTTCTGTATGACTTCCTTTAAAACACTCATCATTTATCTCATCAGATAAACCAATAATATCAAATAATCTTGAATTTCTATAAGATGCTATTGTACAAATTCCCATTTTAGATATTATTTTTAATAATCCACCATTAAGAGCTTTTTGAGTATTTTTTAATTTTGCCTGCATGTCATATTTAGAATTACTTCGTCTTTGAAATAAAGATAAAGTTGAAGCATACATCATATATGGATATATAGCTGTAACTCCATAAGCTAAAAGTACAGCTGCCATATGTGGATCATAAACTTCACCTGAAACAGCCACCAATGAGGCCTTATGTTTTATTTTTTCATTTAATAAAGCATTATTAACAAAACCTATAACCATAGACATTGGTATTAGTTTATTATCCTCGCATAAATTTCTATCATCTAAAATAATTATTGAAACATTTTCTTTTTTAATAGCTTGAATAATATCTTTAGCCAAAATTTTTAATGCTTTTTGTAAATCATTTACAAATGTTGTAGAAAATATTTTATTTTTATAATATTTGTCATATCTTGGAGATGTTTCATTTCCAAAAGAAAGTAAAATATTAAATTTTTCTTGCATTAAAATTGGACTTGCTACTTTTAATCTTTTTGCATATATTGGTTTTTCATCTAATATATTATGAATATGCCCCAAGCCTGTTTCTAAAGACATAACAACTTTTTCTCTATAAGGATCAATTGGTGGATTTGTAACTTGTGCAAATTTTTGTCTAAAAAAATCTGTAAAATTTCTATTTACTTTAGAAAAACATGAAAGTGGTGTATCATCACCCATGGAACCAACTGGTTCTTTTCCATCTTTTGCCATAGGTTCAATCATTTGATCTAATATTTCATAAGTAATGTTAAAATATTTTTGTTTTTTCTCTAAATTATCAACTTTATAATCACTAATATCAATAAATGATTCTTCTATATATTCTTGAAGATAATCCATATCATTATTTAACCATTTTGAATATTTTTGTGATGATTTTAAGTAATTATTGATATCTTCTTCTTTTAAAACTTTGCCATATTTTAAATCAAGCCCAATCATTTCACCAGATTTTAATCTTCCACATTCTTTTATATTATTATCATCTAAATCTAATGTTCCATATTCTGATGTAATATACATCTTATGGTTTTTAGTTATTACATATTTTGATGGTCTTAAACCATTTCTATCAATTAGACATCCTATATATCTACCATCAGTTAAAGATACAGCAGCAGGTCCGTCCCAAGCTTCCATAGCTGTAGCTACATATTGATAAAAGGCTCTTAAATCTGCATCCATATGTGGTGAATTTTGCCAAGGTGCTGGTATTAAAGAACGAGCAGCTTTAAAAAAATCATTTCCATTTATAAGTAAAAACTCAAACATGTTATCTAATAATGCTGAATCAGAAGAGTTGTTTTGTAAAATTGGAAAAAGTCGTTCTAATTCTTCATCGCTAAATACTTCTGATTTAATTTGTTCTGACTTAATAGCAACATTTAGTTCATTAGACTTAATAGAATTAATTTCACCATTATGTGCTATGGTTCTAAAAGGTTGTGCTAACTTCCACTTAGGAAGGGTATTTGTTGAAAATCTTTGATGAAATAATGCAAATGATATTTTAAAATCTTCATCATCTAAATCAAGATAAAACTTTTTAATATGTGTAGGCATAACAAGCCCTTTGTATGAAATAAGTTTTGATGAAAAACTAGATATGTAAAAATCTTGATTATTAATTAGTTTATGTTCACACTCTTTTCTTGTTAAATATAACATGGCATCAAATCTTTTTGATGATATTAAAGCATTTGCACATACGAATACTTGTGTAATGTGTGGTAAAATTTCTAATGCTTGTTTGCCTAAGGCATCAGTATTAATTGGAACTTTTCTAGTTAATACAACTTTTAAATCATTTTGTTCACAAAATTTATGAAATACATTTATATCATCTAAATCATTAGTAAAGATCATAGCAACACCGTAACTTGTAGGTAAATGTATATCATTTTCGTTTGCAATTTTTCTCATAAAAAAGTCTGGCATAGATAAAAGTAAGCCTGAACCATCTCCTGTTTTTCCATCAGCTGCTATTGCACCTCTATGCATCATTCTTTCTAAAGAATGAATAGAGTCCTCTAAATTTTTATGGCTTTGTTTATTTTTTAAATCTGCCATTAAACCAAATCCACAATTATCTTTAAAAGAAGATAATAAGTCTAAATTAGAAGCCATCAATATCCTTTATAGTCATATTTTTAGTTAATTAATATGCCAAATTTATGTTTAAATGATGGTTAAACCGAAGTTTATAAATAGCAGTAAAATAAAATAATCAAATATAAAGTTTAAGGATTTTGTATTTATATAATTAATTTAATATTACTTTAAAAATAAAAAGATATAATTCTCATCCAAATATTGAGCAATCAATTTTGTTTACTTCAATGGTGTTCTTCTAGTACTATGGGTCATTAGCTCAGCTGGTTAGAGCACTCGGCTCATAACCGAGTGGTCGGAGGTTCGAGTCCTCCATGACCCACCAAAGTTGTAATGCGGGAATAGCTCAGTTGGCTAGAGCCTCTGCCTTCCAAGCAGATTGTCGCGAGTTCGAGTCTCGTTTCCCGCTCCATTTTAAATACTTAAATTCGCGGAATAGAGCAGTTTGGTAGCTCGTCGGGCTCATAACCCGAAGGTCGCTGGTTCAAATCCAGCTTCCGCAACCAAAATATACATATTGTGTCAAGGTAGCTCAGCTGGCTAGAGCGCTGGTCTCATAAGCCGGAGGTCGGGAGTTCAAGTCTCCCTCTTGACACCATTTACAAAGCCTTATTCTATCGGTTCTCTGAACCTTTTGGATAAGGCTTTTTTTATTGCTAAAAAACTTACTCGGCAAAAAGTCGGCAAATACAATCATAATACTTTAGCTTCCTTTTCATTTACTATATAGAAAAAGTTATTAGCCATTTCGATGTCTTCTTTACTGCTCTCATGAGTAAAATTCAATTTACCAGTTTTATTAAAAACAGTTTTTTCATCCTTTTATCCTTATAGTATAGTAGTTAGCTCGCCAATTCATATTTAGAACAAGTTAATAATAATAAATTTACATTAAATGATGTATTTGAGCATTATAATAAATATTATTATCCAGAAAATATGACACTTAAAATTGCTGGAAATTTTGATTTAAATACTACTAAATCATTGTTAAAAAAATATTTTGGAAATTATAAAAAAGATGGTATTTTCAAAAGTAAACATCATTCTTATTCATCCAATCAAAACTACAAACCTTATGTTATATATGAGTATGGAGATAAAAATAAGGCATTTATTGGTTATAAAACAAGATTAAAAAGTTTTAATAACCAGCAAGTTCTTTATTTTTATATGCAAGATTTATCAATAATATTAAAACAAAAGCTTAGAAATAAGCATGGGAGTTATTATAGTATTAATTCAGACTTTATAAAAAAAGAGAATGCTTTTATTTATGGAGTTACTGTTGATGGTTTACATAAGAACTTTCAAAATAATAGAACCCTTATTAATGATTTTATGATAAAGGATATTAAAAATATAAGTTCCAAAACTATAAAAAATATTAAAAAACTACATGAAAAAAGTCATTTAGCATCGAAAAAAGATAGTACTAGTTTAATGACTTCTATTTCATTACTTATATTTAATATAGCTATATGACTAAATAATTTAGTTTATATTAATGATTTTTTTACTAACAAACCCTTATATAAAAAATATTCTGCCCTTTAGACTTTCATCCTAAATTTATAAATACTGTACTAATTAAGTAAAAAAATATGTATATTTATACAATACATAAATTATTATCACGAACTAATGTTCTTTAAGCGAACTTTAAAAATGCCAATGCTATAGTTATGAACAAATGTTCGAAAATGTAAAAAGGCTAAAAATGGATTATTCTTCTATCCCATATATGCAAATAAGAGGTGGTAGCTCTAAAGGTATATATTTTAATAAAAATGACTTACCTTCAAATATAGATTTAAGAGATGAAATCATATTAAGTATTGTCGGACGGGATTTGAGACAAGTTGATGGTTTAGGGGGTGCTAACCCTTTAACCAGTAAAGTAGCTATTATTGATGCATCTTTAAAAGATGATTGTGATGTTGATTTTTTATTTGTACAAGTCGTCTTAGGAGAAAACAGAGTTGATACTTCGCCAAATTGTGGAAATATTTTAGCGGGAGTTGGTATTTTTTCGATTGAAAGTGGATTAATAAAAGCTCAAGAAAAAACCACAAACATAAAAGTTAATATGATTAACAGTAATAATGTATGTGAATTACATATGTTAACACCAAATAAAAAACTTCAATTAACAGGTGATGCAAAAATCGATGGAGTTGATGGTACCAGTGCTCCAATCATATGTAATTATGAAGATTTAGAAGGTTCTGTTTGTGGCTCTCTTTTTCCTACTGGAAATAAAAAAGATTTTATAGAATATGTAAATATAACTTGTATTGACAATGGTATGCCAGTTGTTCTTATAGATGCAAGAGAACTTGGACTTACAGGTTATGAATCATGTGAAGAATTAAGCTCAAATTCTAAAGTAAAAGAAAAACTTGAATCAATTAGATTAACAGTAGGTCCTATGATGAACTTAGGCGATGTGCGTAAAAAGGTTGTTCCTAAAATGAGTATTGTATCCCCTTCACGTAATGGGGGAAACATAAATACAAGGACTTTTATTCCTCATAATTGTCATGCTGCTATTGGGGTTTTGGGAGCTGTTTCTGTTGCGAGTGCTTGTTTGTATGATGAATGTATAACTAATGCAATTGCAAGTAAAAATGATGAATTAATTCAAACATTAAGTGTGGAGCATCCAAGTGGGGAGTTTAGTGTAAAACTAACTTGTCAAAAAACGGATAATAAATTAAAAATAAAAAAAGCTGGCTTATTGAGAACAGCTAGATTAATATCAAAAGGTGAAGCATTTGTTCATCCTGAAGTATTAATATAAAAGGAGATAATTTGGGCAAAAAAACTTGTATGGTGCCAGATAGAAATACTAAGGTGCCTGTTTATAAAGTACCTAAAAATGCTTGTGATGCACACTGTCATGTCTTTGGTCCACATGAAATGTTCCCATATTCACAAAAGGCTAGCTATTGGCCACCTGATACACCAGAACCAATGTTAAGAAAAATGCATGATACTATAGGAATTACAAGAGCTGTATTAGTTCAAGCTTCTTGTCATGGTACAGATAATACGGCAATGGTAGATGCAATTCAAAAAGATCCTAAAAGATATAAAGGTGTTTGTATTGCTGATGATACTTTTACTATTGAAGACTTCAAATATTTAGATGATAATGGTATTAAAGGTGTGAGGTTTAATTTTGTTACACATTTAGGTGGTGCACCAAATTTAGAAAGTATGGAAAATGTAATCAATAAAGTTATTCCTTTAGGTTGGCATTTGGTTATTCATGTAAATGCAGAAGACATTATCAAATATGCTGACTTCTTTGCCAAGTTTGATTTACCTATTGTTGTTGATCATATGGGAAGAGTTCCTACAAATAAAGGTGTACAACAAGAAGCTTATAAAATTTTATGTGATTTTATGAGAAAAGATAATTGGTGGGTTAAAATTTCGGGAGCTGAGCGAATAGGTGATAAACCTCCTTTTTATGATGCAATTCCTTATGCTCAAGGATTAGTAGCCATTGCCCCTGATAGAATTTTATGGGGAACAGATTGTCCTCATCCTAACATTAAAGAGCATATGCCAAACGATGCTGATTTATTGGATTTATTTACATTAATGGTTCCAGATGAAAAATTACAAAAGAAAATTTTAGTAGATAATCCTGCTAGATTATACGGATGGGAGGAATAAAATGTTAAGAGAACAAGTATTAGGGGTTGCTGTTAAAAATATTGATAGAGCACCACAAGAACAAATAAATAGATTAGAAAAACTAGGGAGTGCAACAGTACACGAAGCACAAAAAAGAGTTGGACATTTAGAACCTACATTAAGACCTGTATTTCAAGGTGCAAGAATTGCAGGTTCAGCAATTACTGTTTTAATGCAACCAGGAGATAACTGGATGTTACATGTTGCTATGGAATTGGCACTTCCTAGAGATGTTATTATTGCTACTTGTACTACACCAAATACAGATGGTTTCTTTGGTGATTTATTGGCTTCTTCTGCAATTGCACGAGGTGTTAAGGGTTTAATTATTGAAGGTGGAGTTAGAGATACTAGAGATTTAAAAGAGATGAATTTTCCTGTGTGGTCAAAAGCAATTTCTATTCGAGGTACTGTTAAAAATACATTGGGTTCAGTTAATATACCAATTATTTGTGCTGGACAACAAATCAATCCTGGTGATGTTGTTATTGCTGATGATGATGGTATTTGTGTTGTCCCTTATGAAAATGCAAAAGCTGTGGCTGATGCGGCCGAAAAAAGAGAATCTTTTGAAGGTGAGAAAAAAGAACAATTTGATAAGGGTGTTTTAGGACTGGACTTATATAAAATGAGAGAACCATTAAAAGAAGCTGGGTTCAAATATTTTGATACGAATGAAGATTTAAAAAAAGGAATATAAGATGATTATTGATTGTCATGGACATTATACAACTGCACCTGATGAATTAGGTGAATATAGAGAACAACAAAAAGCAGAGCTAAAAATTGATCCTTTAGTAGAGCATATTAAAGGGGTAGTAAATATCACCGATGAACAACTAAGACAAAGTATTGATAATAATCAATTACGACTGCAAAGAGAAAGAGGAACTGACTTAACAATTTTTTCTCCAAGAGCATCTTGGATGGGGCATCATATTGGAAATTTAAGTACCAGTAAGAATTGGACTGAGCATTGTAATGATTTAATTGCAAGAATTGTTAAACTTTATCCTTCTAATTTTGTAGGAGCTACACAACTTCCCCAATCTCCTGGATTTGGTATTGAAGCCAGTGTTGTAGAACTTGAACGTTGTGTAAAGGAATTAGGATTTATTGGATGTAATATTAATCCAGATCCATCTGGTGGTTTTTGGAATGACGTACCTCCTTTAGACGATAAATATTGGTATCCATTATATGAAAAGATGGTAGAACTTGATGTTCCTGCAATGATCCACGTGAGTGGCTCGTGTAATTGTGCTTTTCATTCAACATCATCACATTATTTAGGTGCAGACACAACTGCTTTTACGCAATTATTTATGAGTAAAACTTTGTTTAAAGATTTTCCAACATTAAGATTTATTATTCCTCATGGTGGTGGAGCTGTTCCTTACCATTGGGGTAGATTTAGAGGATTTACTGATATGTTGGATTTAGATCATTTACATTCTATTATTGAAAATAATATTTATTTTGATACTTGTGTATATCATCAGCAAGGTATTGATTTACTTGTAGATGTTGTACCAACTGAAAATATTTTATTTGCATCAGAAATGATTGGAGCAGTTCGAGGTATTGATCCTGAAACTGGACACTTCTTTGATGATACAAAAAGATATATCGCAGATGCAAAAATTAGTGAAGAAAAAAAGAAAAAAATTTTTGATGATAATATCAGAACTGTTTTCCCCCGAATAAATGCTCACATTGAAAAATATTGTAAAGACTAAGGACAGACATGAAAGATTATAACGATATCCCAGGTACTTATGTTTTTGACATTGCTATGTCACAAATTGGTTATGGATTAAATAAATTCTGTGAAACACTTAACAGAGAAGATGGACGTGACCAATTTTTAAATAACGAAGATGAATATTTAACAAAGTTTAATATGAGCGATGAACAAATTCAAGCTGTTAAAAACAGAGATATTAATAAACTGTTATCTCTTGGTGGTAATATTTATTATGTATTTAAAATTGCAGCTGTATTAGGTCACTCAATGCAATCAGTTGGGGCCATGATGTCTGCTGAAGGTTTTAGTGAAAAAGACTTTCAACAAATGATGATTAAAGGTGGAAGACCAATCAAAGGAAATAGAAGTAAAAAGGAGAATAACAATGGCTAAAATTATTGGAGGACTTGGTACATCACATATTCCAACGATTGGAAAAGTAATTGATCATGATGAAATGCATGGAGATTATTGGGACCCTTTTGTTAAAGGAATTCAACCTGCACGTGATTGGATGAAAGAAAATCAACCTGATGTTTGTATTGTTGTTTACAATGACCATGGATCAAACTTTTCATTAAAAGATATTATTCCTTTTGGAATTGGAATGGCAGATAAGTATTTACCAGCTGATGAAGGATATGGAAGAAGAAATGTTCCTACTTGTGATGGCTATCCGGCACTTTCGGCTCATATAGCAGAATCATTAATTCTTGATGAATTTGATATTGTAATGTCAAATGAATTAGATGTTGATCATGGACTTACCGTTCCTTTATCTATTATGTATGACCAACCAGAAAAATGGCCATGTAAAGTTATTCCATTTTATGTAGGCGTTGTACAATATCCACAACCAACTGGAAATAGATGTTACAACATAGGAAAAGCAATACGAAAAGCTGTAGATTCATTTCTTGAAGATATTACAGTTGCAATTTTAGGAACAGGTGGTTTATCTCATCAGCTTCAAGGTCAAAGAGCAGGACTTATCAATCAAGACTATGATAAAAAATGGCTAAGAAACTTTATTGATGAACCTTTAAAAACTAAAGATATTTCACATACTGAACTTTTAAGAGAAGCTGGTTCTGAAGGAATTGAAGCCATTATGTGGTTGGTAATGAGAGGTGCAATGGATGAAGAGGTTAATGAAGTTTATAGTTTCATGCATACACCAGTATCTAATACAAATTACAGTTTAACAATTTTAGAAAATAAAAAGTAAAGAGGTAAGACATATGAAAAAAACAAAAGTAGCAATTATAGGGGCTGGACCTTCTGGGCTATTATTAGGACAACTTTTATCAAAACAAGGAATTGACAATGTAATTTTAGAAAGAGTTACAGGGGAATATGTTCTTGGAAGAATTAGAGCTGGAGTATTAGAACAAGGTTTTGCAAATCTAATTAGAGAAGCTGGAGTTGCCCATAATATGGATTCAGTTGGTGAGGTTCATGATGGTGTTGAAATTGCATTTAATGATGAACGAGTAAAAATTGAACTTAGTAAATTAACAGGTGGTGATTCAGTTATTGTATATGGACAAGTTGAAATTACTAAAGACTTAATGCAAGCAAGACAAGAAGCTGGACTTGAAACTATTTATGAAGTTTCTAATACTCAATTGCATGATGTAAAAAGCCAAACTCCTTATGTAACTTATGAAAAAGATGGTGTTACACATACTTTGCAATGTGATTACATTGCTGGTTGTGATGGTTTCCATGGAGTTTCAAGACAAACAATCCCTCTAGATGTTAGAACTGAATATGAAAAAGTTTATCCTTTTGGATGGTTAGGATTATTAGCAGATACACCTCCTGTGAATGATGAATTGATTTATTGTAAAAATGATAGAGGTTTTGCACTAGCATCTATGCGATCAAAAACTAGATCTAGATATTACATACAAGTTCCATTGACTGAAAAAGTTGAAGACTGGAGTGATGAAAGATTTTGGGAAGAACTTAAAAAAAGACTTCCTGCGAGTGCTGCAAAAAATCTTGTAACGGGTCCTTCTATAGAAAAAAGTATAGCTCCGTTGCGTTCATTTATTTGTGAACCCTTACAATATGGTAACTTATTTTTAGTAGGTGATGCTGGTCATATTGTACCACCAACAGGAGCTAAAGGATTAAATCTTGCAGCTTCTGATGTTGCTACTTTATATAAAATAATGACAAAAGTATATAAAGAAGGTGACAAAGAATGTATTAGCCAATATTCTGATATTGTGCTAAGAAGAGTATGGAATGGGGTAAGATTTTCTTGGTGGATGACCGATATGATGCATGATTTTGATGGTGCTAAGGATCAATTTGATGAAAAGATGAGTACTTCTGAAATGAATTATTTTATTCAATCTGAAGCTGGTAAAAAAGTTATTGCAGAGCAATATGTTGGTCTTCCTTATGAAGATATTAAATAAAAAAAGGTGGTAAATATGAAGATATGTGTAATTGGAAATGGTGCATTTGGGAAAAAACATTTAAGTGCATTAAAAAATATTGAAGATGTAGAGGTTGTTTGTCTTGTGGGTGCAAGAGAAGAAAGTACAAAAAAGGATGCAAAAGACTTTGATATCCCTAAATGGACTATTGATTTTAATGAAGCATTAAATATGGATTTTGATGCTGCTATTATTGCTACACCTACTCAAATTCATGCCGAACAAGCAATTACTCTTATGAATGCTGGTAAACATGTAATGATAGAAATACCAATGGCAGATTCACTAGAAGATGCACAGGCAATAGTTGATGTACAGAAGAAAACTGGATTAGTGGCAATGGCGGGGCATACAAGAAGATTTAACCCTTCTCACCAATATGTTCATAATAAAATTGAAGCAGGGGAATTAAGTATTCAACAAATGGATGTTCAAACATATTTCTTTAGAAGAACTAATACAAATGCTTTAGGTGAACCTAGATCTTGGACTGATCATTTATTGTGGCATCATGCATGTCATACTGTTGACTTGTTTGCTTACCAAACAGGTGAAGAAATAAGTGAAGTTCAAGCAATGCAAGGACCAATTCATAAAGATTTAGGAATTGCACTTGATATGAGTATTGGTCTTAAAACACCAAGTGGAAAACTTTGTACCTTATCGCTTTCATTTAATAATGATGGTCCTTTTGGAACATTCTTTAGATATATCTGTGATAATGGTACTTATTTAGCAAGATATGATGACTTATATAATGGGAAAGATGAACCAATTGATGTTTCAAATGTAGCTGTGTCTATGAATGGAATTGAGTTACAAGATAGAGAGTTTATTTCTGCAATCCAAGAAGGACGTGAACCAAATGCAAGCGTTGGTCAAGCATTAGCAGCAATGAAAATACTTGATCTTTGTGAAAAAAAATTAGAAAATAAAAATTAATTAAAAAATAAAAGGAAACAAAATGAAAAATATATTTACAAAAAGTGCTATTTTATTAGCAGGTTCAACATTGTTAGCAGGTTCGTTATTTGCAAAAACTGAGGTTTTAACGGTACATCACTTCTTAAGTCCTAAAGCTCCTGCGCATACAAAATTATTAATGCCATGGGCTAAAAAAATTGAAAAAATGTCAAATGGAAAGATTAAAGTTGAGATTTTCCCTTCAATGTCAATGGGTGGTAAACCAAATGAATTGTACAAGCAAGCAAGAGCTGGTAGTGCAGATATTGTATGGACAGTTGCTGGATATACACCAGGTGTTTTTCCTAGAACTGAAGTATATGAACTTCCAACAGTTCACCAAGGTTCATCTTTAGCAACATCAATTGCAATTAGAGAAAATTTTGATTTAATTAAAGATGATTATAAAAAAATTAAACCTTTATTAATTCATACACATGCAGGAAATGCATTACATATGACAAATAAAAAAATCAATAGTGTTGCAGATTTAAAAGGTATGAAATTAAGAACACCTTCAAGAACTGGTGCATGGTTAATTGAAGAATTTGGTGCAGATCCTGTTGGAATGCCTATGCCTGCATTCCCTCAAGCACTTTCTAAAAATGCTGTTGATGGTGGGTTAATTCCATTTGAAGTTTTTCCTCCATTTAAATTCCACCAATTAACTAAGTTTTCAGCTGAAGGTGTAAACGGCGATAGATTTGGTACTTCTGTATTTTTATTATTAATGAATAAAGATAGATTTAATTCATTATCAAAAGAGCTACAAGATATTATTGACGAAAGTTTTAATATGGATATGGTAAAAGAAATAGGTCAAGTTTGGATGAATGTTGAAAAACCAGGTATGAAAATGCAAGCAGCTTCTAAAAATTCTGAAGTAGCTAAGTATGATGCAAAAACAATGGCTGAGTTTGATGCTGTTGGACAAAAAGTTGTGGATAGATGGGTAGCTGAAGTTTCTAAAAAAGGAATAGATGGTCAAAAACTTGTAAACGAATCAAGAAAAGCAATTGCGAGAAACACTAAATAATAAAGGTTTTATATGGAAGCTTTAATTAAAAAAGCCTGCTTATGGTGGGTTTATTTATCAGGTGTATTATTACTAGTAATAGTCCTTGTCACAGTAATAAATATATCAGCATTCGGATTAGATAGAATTGCTAGATTATTTGATATGAATGTTTCGGGATTATCTGGATATGAAGATTTTGTTAGGTTAACTATTAGTTGTATTGCATTAATGTTTTTTCCTTGGGCTCAAGCTCAAAGAGGACATATTGCAGTTGATTTTTTTGCTAATAAGTTTTCTACAAAATTACAACAAAGACTTGATATGTTTTGGTTAGGGCTGACATTAATATTAGTTATGTTCTTAGGCGTTTTAATGTTTTATGGAATGTTAGAGTCAAAAGAAGATGGAGCACTGTCTCCTATTCTTGGATGGACTGAATGGCCATTTTACATACCTGGTGTTATATCATTGTTTTTATGGACAATAGTACTTGCATACCAATTATTTATTAATAAAGGAGAAAAATTAAATGGCTGAAAAAGAATTAATCGGATTAGCTGGGATTGTTGTCTTTTTTCTTTTATTAGTATTAAAAGCAAGAGTTGCATTTGCAATGGTATTTGTAGGGATTGTAGGAACTTATGCCTTATCTTTAAGTGTTTCATATATTAGGTTTGAACCTTATATAATGCAATATAAAAGTTTACTATGGGAAAATTTAGCGAGTTATGAGCTATCTGTTATTCCTTTGTTTATTTTGATGGGGTATTTAGCAAGTCATACTAAACTCGCACAAGATTTGTTTATGGGAATGAATGCCATCTTAGGTAGATTTAGAGGTGGCTTAGCCATAACGGCTATTGGTTCTTGTGCTGGATTTGGAGCTGTGTCGGGATCATCTTTAGCAACTGCTTCAACCATGGGAAAAATTGCTTTACCAGAGTTAGAAAAGCTTGGATATTCTCCTAGATTGGCTACTGGTACATTAGCAGCAGGGGGAACGTTGGGAATTTTAATTCCACCTTCAGTTGCATTAGTATTATATGCAATAGTTGTGGAGGCTTCTATTATAGAAATGTTTCAAGCAGCTGTAATACCTGGAATAATTGCTGTTATATTTTTTATTGCTGTTATTATGATTCAAGTAAGATTAAAACCTGAAATTGCACCATTGGGTGAGCCTTTAACTAAAAAAGAAAGGAATAAAGCACTTTATAAACTTATACCCGTTGTATTAACTTTTGGTTCAATAATTTTAGGATTAGGATTAGGATTATTTACGCCTACACCAGCAGCAGCAGCAGGGGTATTTATAATATCAATGTATGGTCTTTTTCTTAGAATAAAAGATGGTAAAGGTCAAGGGTTAACATTTGAGAGATTGAAAAATTCACTGGTTGAAACGACAACAACAAGTGCAATGTTATATTTTATACTATTTGGAGCAGAGGTTTTAAAAGGTTTCTTTTCAAGATCTGGTCTTCCTCAAGCCATAGCTGAATGGGCAATAACTGTTCCTGTTAGTCCCTGGATAGTATTAATAATTATCTTAATAGTATTTATAATGCTAGGTTTTTTTATGGATTCAATGGCAATGATTTTAGTTGTTATTCCATTTATTTGGCCTGTTCTTATTAATATTAATGGTGGAGAATATGTTAGTGCAGCTGATTCAGCTTTTGGTATGACATTGGATGATTTAAAAATATGGTTCGGGATACTCTCCCTGGTCGTCATTGAATTAGGACTTATAACACCACCCGTTGGATTAAATGTATTTATTATTTCAAAAATCGCTACAAATGTACCGATGATTGAAACTTTTAAAGGAGTGGTTCCATTTTTTGGTGTTGAAATAGTTAGAATTGGTTTACTATTATTAGTACCGTCACTGGTCCTATACTTACCAAAATTATTGGCGAATTAAAATTAAAATAAAGGAAAAATATGAGTAATAGTATACTACACCCTACAGGACTTTTTGATAATAGTGCTAAGGATTATAAACACATACAAGCAGTACCATTAGCATCAGCTATGGGAGCTGAAATCAGAGGTATTGATTTATCTAATGTTAGTGATGAAGCAATGGCAGAAATTGAAGATGCAATTTATAGACATAAATTAATTTATTTTAGAGATCAAGATATCTCATTTTCTGATCATGAAAAAATAACTTTAAAATTAGGTGAATTTGGAACTGATGCATATACTAAAGGTGTTGTTGGACATGAAAATATTCAACCTGTAATTATGGAAGCTGATGCTGATACTAAAATGGTATTTGGTAGTGGTTGGCATACAGATTCAGCCTTTTTAGATGTACCCCCTGCAATTGCATTAAATTACGGAAAAGACATGCCTCCTTATGGAGGAGACACAATGTTTGCAAACAGTGTTTTGGCTTATAATAGTTTAAGTGAGGGAATGAAAGAATTGATAGCACCTTTAAAAGTGTGGATGAGTGCTAAAAAAGTCGTAGCTGCAATGCAAGCTGAAAAACAATCTCAGCAATCAGGGAAAGTAAGTAAGCTAGGTAGCATTGATCTTGACCCAGATACAGTTAAAATGGTAGAAGGATCATATCATCCTCTTGTTAGAGTACACCCAGTTACAGCTGAAAAATCTTTATTTGTAGATGGTACTTACGCTAATGGAATTGAAGGATTAAGTGAAGATGAGGCAATGCCAATTATAAATTATTTATTTAAATTTGCTACTCAAGAATCATTTACATGTAGATTAAAATGGGAAAGTAAAACATTTATTATGTGGGATAATAGAATTTGCTTACATCAAGCATTTAATGATTATCAAGGATTTAGAAGAGAAATGTATAGAACTACTATAATGGGTGAAAAACCACAATAAAGGAAGAAATAAAGATGGAAGATATTTTTAAATCAAGTACTGTACCTGCAGGGTATAGTGCAGTTGAGTGGGAAGCTAGAATTGAATTAGCGTTATGTTATAGAATGGTTGATTATTATGGTTGGACAACTCAAGTTTATAATCATATTTCATATAGAATACCTGGAACTGAACATATTTTAATTAATGCTTTTGGTTTACTTTATAGTGAAATAAAACCATCAAATTTAGTGAAAATTGATTTAGATGGAAATAAAGTAGATGATAGCCCATATCCAGTAAATAAAGCTGGTTTTGTAATACACTCTGCAATTCATAAAGCAAGACACGATTTAAATTGTGTTATGCATACACATAATCCAGATGTTCAAGCAGTAAGTGCCCTTAAATGTGGTTTTATCCCTTATATGCAAGAAGCATATCAATTCCATGAAAGAATAGGGTATCACCATTTTGAGGGTATTGTTTTAGATGAAAGTGAACAAGAAAGATTGGTTAGTGCAATTGGAGAAACCAATCATACTTTAATGCTTCATAATCATGGGGTGGTAACAACTGGAAATAATGTTGCAACTGCTTTTGTAAGAATGTATCAAATAATACAAGGTTGTATGGTTCAACTTAAAGTACAATCATCAGGACAAGAAATAATTCAAGCAAGTACAGAAGCGATGATTAAAACCAGACATCAATTTGAAGGTGGAGATTCACAAGCTGGAGCGCAAGTTAGACTTCCAGAATGGCCAGCATATTATAGAATGATGAAAAAAATCGATCCTAATTGGGATCAATAAATCTAATGGTAAATGAAATCTATGATTTTATTTACTTTAGTTATACTACCAAAAAATTAAAAAGTAATCAAAAATGACAAAAAATCTTAATCAAGGTATTTATTTTATGTTAATTTCTGCTGTTTGTTTAGCACTTATGAGTGCTTTTGCAAAAGTATTATCACAAGAAATGCCAACAATTGAAATAGTCTTTTTTAGAAATGTTATAGGTGTTGGGTTAATTATGCTTACAATTATCAAAACACCAATATTAAATGTAGGTGGAAAACCTTGGTTACTCTTTTTTAGAGCAAGTATTGGATTACTAGCAATGTTATCATTTTTTTATAATATTGCTAATATTCCTTTGGCCAATGCAATTACATATTCAAGAATGTCTCCTGTATTTACAGCAATATTTGCAATGTGGTTTTTAAGAGAACATATTAACTTTAAAGGTTGGATTGCTATTGCTTTTGGTTTTATAGGTATGCTCTTTGTAATGCAACCTGAAGGTTTGTTATTTGAAGAAAGTCATATTTTTGGATTGGTAAATGCTATTTGTGCTGCTTTAGCATTTACAAGTATAAGAGAATTAAAAAAATATTATGATACAAGAACAATAGTACTAAGCTTTATGGGTATTGGGGTTATTGTACCAGTTATTTCAATGTATTTATCATCTTATTATACAAGTGATATATTTTACTTTATGATGGGTGAATTTGTTTATCCAAACTTAAAACAAAGCATCTATTTAATAGGTGTTGGAATAACAGCAACTTTGGGACAAGTGTATATGACAAAAGCTTATGGGGAAACAAAGGCTGGAATAGTAGGAGCTGCAAGTTATTCTGTAATTGTATTTTCAATAATTATAGGGCTTATCTTAGGAGATGCTTTACCTAATATTATGGGCTTTATAGGTATTATGCTAATTATAAGTGGCGGCATACTAATCGCTAGAAGTAAAATTTAAATAAAGAGTTATAAAATATGGAAGAAAAAATAGTAAATAAAGATATCGTCAATTCCTTTATAAAAGGTTTAAATGTAATTAAAGCCTTTAATGCTAAGAATACTAATATGACATTATCTGATGTTGCTAAAAAGGTTGATATTACAAGAGCCAGTGCAAGAAGATTACTAATTACATTAGAATCATTAGGATATGTACATCAAGAAGATAATTTCTTTTCTTTAACACCTAAAGTTCTTGACTTAGGATATAGTTACTTTGCGGCACTTCCTTGGACAGATTTAGCTTATGAAAATATGAAAAATGTTGTCAATGAATGTAAATTATCCTGTTCAATTTCAATTTTAGATGGTACAAATGTAATATGTATAATGAGAATTGCAGCTACTAGAATATTAAGTGAAGGTATTCATGTAGGTTCAAGATTACCTGCTGCATATACAGCTACTGGAAGACTTTTTATGACGCATATGAATGATAAAGAATTGTACGAGTATACAAATAAGTTACCTTATAAAAAAATGACAGATAATAGTATTATTGATTCTTCTACGCTATATAAAAAATTAATGGATGAAAAAAAATTAGGATATCAAATAGTTATTGAAGAAATTGAAGATGGATTGGTTTCAATAGCCGTACCTATTTATAATAGAGATAATGAGATGATTGGTGCTATGAATATTGCTTCTCATATGAGTTATAAAAATGTAACACGTTTAAAAGAAACAGTTTTACCTGTGTTGTTAAAAGCTACAAAAGAAACAAACGACGCAATAAAACTATTGCAACATTAAATTATTTTAAAAAAAGGTAAATATATATATGTCTAAAGTTGTTGTTTCTAGAATATGTGATTGTTTTCTTAAAAGTGAATTAGAAGCTAACAGCGAATTTGATTCAAGTGAAGAATAGGCGCATCTAGAATAAAAAGGTGTTGAAGATTCAATGAGTTTTGATTTTACTAAAAATTGTAAATTGACGGTTAAATGTATCAAAAAAGCATTAAAAAAAGCTTCTTTAAAAGGTAAAGATATTGTTTCTTTAAGTGCAACTAGTATGATAGAAGGAATTATTGTATAAGATAAAAAGAGTAAAGAACTTTGGGGCGTTGCTAATGTTGATGCAAGAGCTTCTAAAGAAGTGGCCTTTATAAATAAAAAATATCCTAAATTAGAAAAAGAATTTTACAAAACTTTTGGACAAACATTTGCACTAGGAGCACTTCCTAGAATTATGTGGCTTAAAAATAATAAACCAAAAATATATAAAAAAGTAAGAAATATATCCATGATTAGTGATTGGATTTTGGCTAAATTATCAGGAGTTATTGCTGTTGATCCTAGTAATTCAGGAACCAGTGGTATCTTTTATTTGGAAAAAAGACAATGGAAAAAGTCCATGGCTAAAAAACTAGGTATAAAAGATAGTATTTTTACTAAAGTAATGCAAACTGGTACCTTAATGGGAATGGTAACTTCAAGTGCATCCAAACAAACAAACTTAAGTACGAAAACAAAAGTAGTAATGGGTGGTGGTGATGTACAACTAGGAAGTGCTGGGTTAGGAATTGTTAAAGAAAATCAAGTTGCAATTTTAGGTGGTTCTTTTTGGCAACAAATTGTAAATATTCCTTCAAATACAAAAGTTCCTAATAATATGAATATTAGAGTTAATCCACATGTTATTCAAACTTTATCTCAAGCAGAAAGTATTAGCTTTTTTTCTGGACTTGTGATGAAGTGGTTTAGAGATAGTTTATGTGGCTTAGAAAAACTTCAAGCTAAAGAGCAAAATATTGATGTGTATGCATTGCTTGAGAAAAAAGCAGCTAATGTTCCTCTTGGTTCTTATGGAATACTTCCTATTTTTTCTGATGCAATGAAATACAAAAAATAGTATCATGCAAGTCCTAGTTTTTTAAATTTAGGGCTTAATGAACAAAAATATAATATAGCTTCAATGTTCCGTAGTTTACAAGAAAATGCATGTATAGTTTCAAATATTAATTTACAAAATATACAAAAGTTCTCAAATGTAAAAATAAATGAAATAGTTTTTGCTATTGGTGCTAGTAAAGGTGAACTTTGGTGTCAAATCTTAGCCGATGTTACTGGTAAAAAAATATTAGTACCAAAAATTATTGAAGCAACTGCATTGGGTGCGGCTATGAGTGCTGCTGTTGGAGCTGGGATTTATGAAAACTTGGAAGAAGCAACTACTAAACTTATAAAGTTCGATAAAGAATATACACCAAATACTTCAAATACAAAAAAATATAAAGTCATACAAAAAAACTGGCAAAAAGCATACAAAGCACAACTAAAACTTGTGGATAAAAATATCACTACTTCTATGTGGAAAGCACCTGGGTTATAAGTAAATATTTGATACCTTGGGACTGTTCAAAAATCTGTGTCAAGCTGGTAGAATAGAAGATACCAAAGGACACAGAGATGAAAATAGAAATAGATGCAGAACAATTTGCTAAAGATATGTAGCTTAAATTGTATATCAACTAGCCTTATATCTTATACTTTTAAGTGTGAATGTTCAGCTTAAGTTTTTAGACACCCATATATTTTATTAAACCACAATTGTTCATTTTACTTACCAAATACTTTTATAATATCAAGTAAATTATCCATTTGAGCTTGTGCTTCTGCACTATTGCCATCTTTAATCTTATCAATTAAGTGACCTTTTGCATAATGTTCTACATATGAGGCTGTCATAGAATTGACTGCACCTTTTACAGATGTTAACTGTCTTATTGTTTCATAAGGGTCACTATCAAGATTAAAATTTTCATCTGTAAATTTATTTTTTAATGAATTTATTTGTCCTGCAATTCGATTTATTCTATTTTGTAATTTTTTACGTTCAATTTCACAACAATATGCCATCTTTCTTTCCTTTAGTAAAATATACAATAGGAAGTATATTATATCTTATAAAATAACATTTAAATATAAAAATACATATTTCTTTAGATTAAGAATTTAAAATATTTTTTTGATTTTAATCAAACCAAAATATCTAAATAAGTATAATCTAAAAAACTAATAAAAAGAAAATTTATGACAAATCAAGAACTTATGCAAGAAGATTTAAAATATATATTTCATCCTTGCTCACAAATGAAAGACCATGAAACTTTACCTTTAATTCCTATTAAAAAAGCTAAAAATTCTTATATTGAAGATTTTGATAGAAATAAATACTTAGATTGTATTAGTTCTTGGTGGGTTAATATTTTTGGACATAGCAATGATTATATAAATAAAAAAATAAATGAACAATTACAAAACTTAGAACATGTAATTTTTGCTGGATTTACTCATGAACCTGCAATTAATTTAGCAAAACGATTAGTAAACTTAACACCCCAACCTTTAGAAAAACTATTTTTTGCAGATAATGGTTCAAGTGCAATTGAAATAAGCTTAAAAATGTCTTTTCAATATTTTAAAAATAAAGGTTTATCAAGACCTCTTTTTATTTCTTTACAAAATTCTTATCATGGAGAAACAATGGGAGCCTTAGCTGTTAGTGATACAGGACTTTATAAAGATATATATGAAGATATTTTATTAAAAACAGTTCAAGCAAAATCTCCTGCTTTACATCATGAAGATGAAGCCATAGAAGATATGAAAAGAGTTTTAAATAAACATAAAACACAAGTTAGTTGTGTAATTATTGAGCCTTTAGTTCAATGTGCAGGTTCCATGAAAATGTATGATGCAAGTTATATTACAAAATTAAGAAGTTTGTGTGATGAATTTGGTATTTTTTTAATAGCCGATGAAGTAGCAGTTGGTTTTGGAAGAACTGGCACTATGTTTGCAATTGAACAAGCAAAGGTTAGTCCTGATTTTTTATGTTTATCAAAAGGAATTACGGGGGGCTATATGCCTTTATCTGTTGTTTTATTTACTCAAGATATTTATGATGCTTTTTATTGCGATTATAATGAAGGTAAATCTTTCTTAGACTCACATTCTTATACAGGAAATACTCTTGCTTGTAGTGTAGCAAATGCTGTTTTAGATATATTTGAAAAAGAAAATACTATAAAAACCAATCAAATTAAAATTAAACAAATACAAAATTTAACTTCAAAATTTAATTATTTGACAAATGTTTTAGAAGTTAGACAAAGAGGAATGATTTGCGCTATTGAACTTAGAGGATATGATACATCAAGGAGAATAGGTTTAGAAATTTTTCAAAAAGCTTTAAAACAAGGAGTATATATACGACCTTTGGGAAATATTATATATTTTATGCCTCCTTATTGTTTTACAAAAATACAAATTGAAAAAATGATTGAAACTACGTATGATATTATTTTAACATTAGATAAAGGATAAAAATTATGAAAATAGTTATTTTAGATAGAGCAACACTTGGTTTTGATATAGATATAAGCATTTTTAATAGTTTTGGTGAAGTTATTTCTTATGATATTACTTTTTCTAATCAAATCAAAGACAGAATAAAAGATGCAAATATTCTTATAACAAATAAAGTTGTTATATCAAAAGATCTTATGCAAAACTCTTCTTTAGAACTTATTTGTGTAAGTGCAACGGGTACTAATAATATAGATTTAGAATATGCAAAAACAAAAAATATAAAAGTTAAAAATGTAGTTGATTATTCCACTTCTTCTGTAGTGCAATTATCTTTTGCTATGATTTTACATTTTGTTCAAAAATTAAATTATTATAAAATGTATGTTGATAATGGTAAATGGGTAAAGTCTGCTATATTTACTCATCTTGATAAACCATTTTATGAACTTGATAATAAAAAAATAGGCATTATAGGACTTGGGAATATAGGTCTAAATTTAGCTAAAAAATTAACTGCTTTTGATTGTGAAATTATGTATTATTCAACATCTGGAAAAAACAATAATTCAGACTATAAAAGAGTTCAACTCTTAGAATTAGTAGAAAACTCAGATATCATATCTGTACATTGTCCTTTGAATGAAAATACTAAAAATTTACTAAATTATGAAAATCTGTCTAAGATGAAAGATGGTGTAATTTTATTAAACTTAGGTCGAGGTGGTATTATAAATGAACTTGATTTAGCTAAGTTACTAGATGAAAAAGAGATATATTGTGGGGTTGATGTGGTTTCCAAAGAACCAATTGAAAAAACAAATCCATTATTAAATGTAATAAATAAAGAAAGGCTAATTCTAACTCCACATATTGCTTGGTCTTCTATAGAAGCTAGAAAAAGACTCATATTAGCTGTAGCAAATAATATTGAAACTTTTATGAAGAACAAACAATGTAAAGAATTATAAATTTTATATTTTTTTGTTTTTGTACTCTTTGAGTTTTCCTTAGTTTTACTTATACTTTTTCCATTTTGAAGTTTTAAAAAATACTAACAAATAATCATAAATAAGAAACTTAAAAGAGTATATAAAAGATAAAAATACTACAATATAATTAGTAAAAAATAAGGAAGAAAAAAATCAATGGCTACAGTATACCTAACAGGATCTGGTCCTGGAGATATAGAACTTTTAACAATAAAAGCATTAAAAATAATAAAAATAGCTGATATTATCGTATATGATAGATTAGCAAATCCTAAAATCTTGGAGCTTGCAAAAAAAAATATAACAAAAATTTATGTTGGGAAAGAAGATGGAAAACACATTATTCCACAAGATGAAATCAATGAAATTCTTCATAAGGCATCTTTAACTTATAAGAATATTGTAAGATTAAAAGGTGGAGATCCTTTTGTATTTGGTAGAGGTGCTGAAGAAGCTATATATTTAGCTAAAAAAGGTATAAAGTTTGAAGTTATTCCAGGTATTACTTCCGCAATTGCAGTACCTGCATATGCAGGAATTCCTGTTACTCACAGAGGTGTTTCAAGTTCTCTTAGAATTGTAACTGGACATAAAATGTTAAATAATAAAATCACAGAAAAAGAATGGAAAAGTTTTTTAAATGAAGAAACAATTGTATTTTTAATGTCGTACCATAATTTAACTTTTATCAGTGAAAAGTTATTGTCTTTAGGTAAAGACAAAGATTGTCCTTGTGCTGTTATATCAAAAGGTACAACAATGCAACAAAAAGTTGTCATAGGAACATTAAAAAATATTGTTCATAAATCTAAAAATTTAGCAAGTCCTTCAATGTTTATAATAGGTAAAGTTGTAAATTTGCAAAAACAAATACAATGGTTTAATAATACAAATTAAGTAAAATTATTATATAAAGCATCTTTATTAATGGTTTTATTTTCCATATCAATGATTTTATTGTCTTTAAAAACTCTTAGAATTCTTGATAAAGTTTCTGGTGACATATTTAAAATTTGTGCTATTAGAATATGTTTTGTATGAAAAAAATCTTCACTATGTTCGTAAATATATTTAGCAAGTCTTTCTTTTGAATCTAATACTAAATATGAAGATATAACATTTTCTAAAGTTCTGATTTTTTTAATTAATGATTTTTGAATTTGATAAGAGATTTTTACATTTGAAAAGATAATTTTTTCTAGTTTCTTAAAGTTTATTTTTATTATTTCAACATTAGTAAATGCCTCAGCACTAGCAGGATAAGGTATGTTCTCATAATTTGCAATTTCTGCTATTAATTCATTTGAAGTAAAATATTTGATAATAATTTCTTTATTATTGGAGGATGTTTTATAT
>JADGEG010000112.1 GCA_016744485.1 Arcobacter sp.
GTATAGAAGAAGAATATTTACTAGACTATGGTATAGGTGATATTAGTGTTAATAATAAAGAAGATTTAATTGAACATATCATAAAAAAAATAGATGATTCTTTTGTAGATACAAGCATAGAAGAATCAATTATTAATATAGTTGATCAAGCATATAAGGAAAAAACACAAGAAGATATTCAACTTGATGATAAGAACAATAAACTATTAAACAAAAAAGGATATGAAGAAGATAATAATTTAGATAAAATAATTACTAGTAAAAATAATGATATTCAAGGAGATGATATGACTGATGAGTTTTCACAATTTGATAATTTAAAAGAAGAAGATGTTTTAAATGCATTGGAAAATATTGATATTAATGATACTAATGAACTTGCTTTAGATAATAAAGCAATAAACACTAACAAAAATGTTTTTATTAATCAAGATTCTAATGCATCAAATGTAAATGATATTTCACAACTGATTACACAGTTATTAAATAATAAAACTTTAGAAATAACTATAAAAGTAAAAAATTAATATGGATCTAATTGGAATTTCACAAAATACAGTAAAAATAATTTTAATTTTGGGTTTACCGTCTTTATTGGTAAGTATGATAATTGGACTATTGATTTCTATTTTTCAAGCAGTTACTCAAGTTAGTGATGCTTCTTTATCTTTTGTTCCTAAAATGGTTTTTGTATCTATTTTTATATTGATATCTTTGCCTTGGATTGGTGATAATATTGAAGTTTATGCAAAAGATTTATGGGATATAATTTTAATTTTTGGTAAATAAAAATGATAGATAAATTATATAAACTTAAAAAAAATCAAAAAAATCAAAAATTAATGCAAAAGGTACAAATAATAAACAAAATATCTCTTATTCAAAATGAAATAATGTTCACAAATAATAAAATAATCAATACAAGTGTTGATAAATATGGAGCTATTAGTGATTTTGCTATTTTAGAAATACATAAAAATACGATGAAGCAACATATAAATAAACTTCAATTAGAAATAAATAAGCTTAATATTGATCTGGAAAAAATAACAAATAATATTTTTGAATTAGAAAAAGAAACACAACAATATAAACATATATTAGATGAACAAAAACAAGAATATATTAAATGTATACTGGCAATGGAAGAAAAAGAAGCAAACGAATATATACAAAATAAGTATATAAAAAATTAAGGTAATGATTTGATGAAATTATTTAGTGTTTTATTAATATTGTGTTTGACAGTTGTTGCAGATGAAACAAAAGAAAAAGTAGAAATAATAGAATTAAAAAAAGAATTAAATGATTTTTATAATAAAAAAGAATTAGAATATAATAAAAGTAAAAAAGATTTAAAAAATATATTAGAAAGTATAAAAAAAGAAAAACTATCTATTAAATCTTTAAGAGATGAAAATTTAATGATTTTACAAGACATAAAAGGTACAATTGAAAGTAAAACTACAAAAATATATAATAAAATGAAGTCAAAAATTGCGGCATCTATCTTTGAACAGATGATAAAAGATGGTGATATTGAGCTTGTTTTTGATATAGTTATAAAATTAAAAGAAAAAAATGTTACATCTTTAATGAAATTTTTAAGTCCTAAAAGTGCTTCTATGCTAACTAAAAGACTTAAAGAATTTAAAAAAAATAAAGGTTAATTTATGGCAGATGAAGAAAACATAGAAGAAACAAAAAAAAGTTCTGGTTCAAAAGGTATAATGATTTTATTGATTATTTTAGTGGTAGTTTTAATCTTAGGACTTGGAGGACTTGGTTATTTTGTATATTCTAAAGGATTATTAAATAATAATTCATCAAGTGATATATCATCAAAAGTAGAGGAAAAAGAAAAAAAAGATGCATCTGAAATGTTTAAAGCTACTATTGAAGATTTAGTATTAAATATTACAAATGCTAAAGGTAGAGAAAAGTTAATGAAACTATCTTTTGCTATTAAAAGTATAGAACCTTCAATAGCAGGCATTGTTGAAAATAATAAAGCAGAGATTATTGATATTGTTATTGCACAAATTAGTGCTAGAACTTCCGAAGAATTATTAACTGTAGGAGGAAAAACTTTATTAAAAGAAGAATTGAAAGAAGAAATCAATAATATTATAAATGAAGTTGTGTCTAATAATGAAGATATTAAACAAAATAATGTTAAAAAAATATTATTTACAACCTTTGTAATTAAATAAAATGATAATAAGCTTTAAAGAGAAAAATAAAAATAAAAAAACTATTAAAATAGTATCTTTAATACTATTAGTTCTTATGTTTGTGATATATTACTTTTATATGAGTAATCAATTTTCACAAGAAAATACAAAAACAAAATTACAAAAAGTTCCTATTAATAAAATAATTATGAATAAAAAGAAAAAATTAGAAAGGTTAATATATAATGAAATAGAAGTTGTGGTTGATTTAATAGGACAACAGCATATAAAAAAAATTAAAATTGTGTCAAATAAAGTTTTAATTTTATGTGATGTTACTACAAATTTAGATGCTTTAAAAGTAAGATATGGAGTTATGGCTCTTATTAAACAAACTTCAAAAGATATAAAAATTGCAATAGATGTGCAAAAAATTATTCAAAGTAAATATAATGTCAAATAAGTATATATTATTTTTTCTACTAACGGTATTCTTTATAGGTTGCGCTAAAGAGGAAAAAATTACATTTATAAAACCTAAAATGCAAATACCAAAAGAACCTGTGATTATTAAAAAGAAGAAAGGCTCATTATATGCTTTAAAAGGTACTTCATTGTTTTCTGATAAAAAAGATTTACAAATTGGAGATATTTTACAAGTTAATATTAGTGAAGCATTAAATTCTAAAACTAAAAGTAAAAGAGAATTAAGTAGTGCAAGAAATAGTAATTTAGGAGGAGGTTTATTTTCATCTATGAGTGGAAATACACAAAATGCAGGTGTTATAAATAAAGCTACAGATAAATTAAATTCTAATTTTGGAGTTGATTTCAAAACAAATAGCACATCATCAAGTAAAGGAAATGTAAATTCTCAATTAGATGAATCATTTAAAACTAAACTTTCCGTTATTATAGAAGAGATTTATCAAAATGGAAATTATTTTATTAAAGGTATTAAAGAGATATTAATTGATGGACAAAAACAATCACTTATTTTAACAGGTGTCATTAGACCTTATGATATTAGTCCTGATAATAGTATTTCTTCTTCTCAAATAGCAAACTTAAAACTGTTATATAAAAAAGGTGGAACAGAACAAGATATTTTACAAGTACCTTGGGCTATAAAAATATTAAATAAATTTTGGCCATTTTGATATATTTAATCTAATATTAAGAAATGTAATGTAATAATTATTTTTATAAAGGAATATTATGTTAAATGCGTTAAATGTTGCACATACTGGTTTAATAGCCTCTAAAACAGCAGTTGAAGGTGTGTCAAATAATATTGCTAATTCAAATACTAAAGGTTATAAGAAACGAGTTATAGATCTACATGAACTTTCTAGTACTGATGGCTCACTAATAGGTAGAGGTGTGACTAGTAATAATGCCTATAGAATTACATCTGAGTATATGTATGATAATTTACTTACAGAAACTAGTAAAGCTAATTATTATAATGAAATATCAAGGATGGTTGGAAATATTGAATCTGTTTTGAAAGAAACAGATAGTAGTGGGTTTTCAAGCGATTTCAATAGATATTTTCAAGCTATTGAAAATTTACGCTCAAACCCAAATTCTCAAATTTATAAAACAACACTAAAAACACAAGCAAACATACTTGTTGAATCCATAAAAAACTTATACACAGCAATAGAAAAAGAAGAAGCACTAACAAAAAAATCTTTAGATGATAACATTAAAGAAGTTAATACATTAATACATGAAATAGGACAAGTAAATAAAGAAATACAAAGAAGTTCAACAGTGTCCAATGATTTGCTTGATAAAAGAGATGAGCTAGAAGTTAAGCTTGCAAAATATGTTGATATAAAAGTTGATAGAAGAGATGATGATTATCAACTAAGAATTGGTGGACAAATTGCAATTAGATATAATACAAATATAAGAGACATTAAAATAATAGAAAATAAAACACATCAAGTTGATAAATATAATGTATTAGATGCAAACGAGAATCCAATTAGCTCAACACATAATGCCGTATTTGATAATAATGATACTTTTACATTTAAACTAAATAATGAACATGAAGTTCAAGTTGAATTTGGGACTTATGTTGTTGATGCAAGTGGTAATAATGTTGATTTAGATGGTGATGGTAATGCAGATTTAATAGATAATAATAATTATATAAGAGCATTAAAATATAAAATTAATAATGATGAAGAAATGTCACAGTTAGTAAATGCTTATAATGGTAACTATGCTTTTGATGAAAATAATAATAAAGTTGATAGTAATTCTTCTGATAAGTTTCTTGTTCTTGAATCTACGATTAAAGGTTTAGAAGGAAAGTTTGATGGACGAATAAGCTTAATTGAAAAAATAGGAACAGTAGTATCTAATAGAGATGCTTTTTATAAAAATGATATAGATAATAAAAAAGCTACTCAAGGTATTTCTATTTCTATTTTTGGAAAAGAAGTTTCTTTAAAAAAAGGGATTATTCAAGCTCAAACTGATAATCTAACAAGTACATCTTCTAATAATAAAATAATAGATTATAAAAATAAAATGAATGATTTTGCAAGAGCATTAAGTGATATAACAAATAAATATGTAAAAATAGATAATAATTATAATTATGTACACGGACATGCTGCAAGTGATGAATATGATGGTGATAAAAGTATTAAGAGTATTGGACTTTTTAATGGATCAAGTGTAAAAACACTAAAGTTCAATGAAAATTTAGTTAATGATTTAGACCAAAGTGATTTAGATTATTTATCCAAGCATCAATGGAAAAAAGATATAGGATTTGATGGAAAAGCACAAAATGGTTCACATAAATATGCGACATCGTTTACAGAATTTTTTCAAGAAATAAGAGTTAATGTGGCATCAGATAAAGAAAACAATGAGTTTTTATTAACAACACAAAAAGCTATTAGACAATCTTTACAAAATTATTATGATCAAATTGTTAAAGTTGACCAAGATGAAGAGATGATGAATCTAATAAAATTTCAAGCAGCATATACAGCAAATGCAAAAATCATAACAGTTGTCGATGAAATGTTAGATACATTACTTAGAATGAATTAAAGGGATATATTATGGCAGGTATTTTAGGATTAGCAAGTGGACAAGGAGCATCTTTAAATCAAGATTTAATAGATAAATTAAAAACTGGTGAGACAAAAGCTATAATAGACCCATTGAGCAAAAAAATAGAAAATATAGACCTAGAGAAAGAGAAAATATCAGAAATCGTAACAAAATCAAATGAACTTCTTGAAACTATAAAATCTTTTGACCTTTTTGTATCAGGAGGAGTTAGTGCTTTTGATCAAAAAGTTGCAAACACTACAGGTGATTCTGTAATATTTGACGCTGTAGATGAAAAATATTTAAATATAGGTGTACATAATGTTGAAGTTGGAGCTTTGGCAAAAAGAGATGTATATAATTCAAAAAATATTAATGATAATCCTACTAATACACAAATGAATATAGGAACATTAGATATTGAAATTAATGGAAATACTTATACTTTTGATAGTTCTAATAAAACATACGAACAATTTGCCAAAGAAATAAATGCAAAAGAAGATTTGTCCTCTTCTATTGAGGAAGTACAAGATGGTGTTTATAAATTAGTTATTAAAAGCACTAAAACAGGAGTATCTAATAATTTGAGTATATCAAGTAGCGTTGATACTGCATTAGAACTATCAAGTAATAATGTCCAAATAGGATCTAATTCTTTAATAAAAATTAATAATATTGAGTATAATCGTTCATCAAATGAAATCACTATTGAAGGTGGGTTAAAAGTTACAGCTGTGCAATTAGGAGTATCTACAATTTCTATTGATAAAGATATTACGAGCGTTACTCCATCTTTAGAAAAATTTGCAGAAAAATATAATGAGCTTGTTAGCCTTGTAGATGCTGAGCTATATTCAGCAGAAAGTACAATAAAAGATAAAGCATCTTTGCGTTCAATGTTAGAGTCTGTAAAAGAAAAACTTTTTTCGACTTACGGAGAAAATGATGATTTAAGTATTTTTAATATGGGTTTTGATTTAGATAAATCAGGTTTTTTAACATTAGATAAAAGTAAATTAAATGATGTACTTGATAATAATTTTGATGATTTAAAATCACTTTTTTTAGGTGTAGCTGAAAAAGAAGGTTTAGGAACACAGTTAAAAACTATAATTGATAATTTTGATTCATTTTCAGGCATATTAACAAGTTATCAAAATTCAATGGATACAAGGGAAACTAATTTAAAAGAAGAAAAAGAAAAAGCAATTAAAAATTTAGATAATAAATATGAATTATTAGCTTTAAAGTTCTCTGCTTATGGAGCAATTATTAATCAGTTTGAATCTGCATTTTCAGGATTAAAATTAACAATTAGTCAATCAACAGCTAGGAACTAATTAAAATATTTAATGTTATATACTATTC
>JADGEG010000113.1 GCA_016744485.1 Arcobacter sp.
ATTTATATATATCTATAATACTTATAATCATAAATTTATCTGTTTATGCACAAGCAAACATTGATAGTTTAAAATTAGTGATTGAAAATACAGAATCAGATAGCATAATAGTTGATGCCTATTTAAAAATAGCAGGAAAATTCACTACAGAAGATCAAGAATATTTAGACAATTTTCAAATAGCTTATCAATTAGCGGAGAAAGCAGAATTAAAATATGAGCAATACGAATCGGCTTTTAACATAGGAAAATATTACAATTTTAAAGATCAATATGACTCTGCATTCTACTATTTTGAAATATCATTAGATTTCTTTAATGTGGAATAGAATACGTGAAGCATTTATGCTATAACACATTATTTTGTATTATTGTTAATTGAATTCGTAAGTTTTCTCTTACTTCAAGAAATAATTTATTTCTCAAAATATTAAGATTTTTATTTGATTTATCTTCAAGTTCCTCAAAATTAATATTTACACTCTTAATCTCTTTTAATGTTTGATTAAATGTTTGTTGTTTCTGATTATCATCAAACTTGTCTATATATAACTCTTGATAAATTTTATCAACAAATTCTTTATCTATCAATCCAAAATCATCATAAACTAAATCATTTCTGTTTCCATAATTCATAAATTGAGCTGTGGCATAATAATCAGAGATAATGAGTAAGGAAAAGAGGGATTTTGAAAGGATATAATAATTCTCATTTTTTGCAAAATTAATATTTTGCAAATGACCGATAAGAACTTGATGCATATTTTTATCTATCTTTAAATTTAACTTTAAAACATATATATATAGATTATTACATATTTTTACTCCCTCACTTCCATTTAAAAATTCTTTCCAAGAAGAATATAATCCTGTGTGATGTCGCCATAGTGTTAAAGAAAAATAAACACAAATACTTATTAATTCTATTCTCTCATTTTTATCTTGATAATTTTGATTTATATATTGAAAACAATTCAAAAGATATAAATAAGCACTTAAAATAGAATGTTTAGAAGATATACCATTGTCTATATTTTCAAAATTATTATTACTCATTTTATCTTTTTGAAAGTTCTCATTTATTTTACCAATATCATGCCAATAAATTGCCTTTAAATAAAAAAGTTTTATATCATTTTGAATCTTCTCTTTTTCAGTTGATATTTGAATAATTTTATCTATATTATCCTCAATTTTATTTTCTTTTATAATCTTTATTGCATATTTTAACACTAAATTAGAATGTGCTAAAAGTGTTTCTACTTGAAAACCATTTTTAGATAAATGAGCAGAATAACTATTAACATCTTTAATTATAAAATTAAAATCGAAAAAATCATTTTCAATAATATTGTTAAAACTTAATAAAGACATATTACTTTCTTATTTACATTAAATAAACTAAGACTTTTTACAAACCACGTATCATGTACTAATTTTGCATTTGTATATGCAAAGTTTTCATACTTATACTGATTTAGCTCGTCTAATGCTATTGGTAATTTCTCAAAATAGTAAAAATAAGTTTTACTCATAGAAGTATCAAAAGGGTCTCGTAGTGCTTCACTCTTTTTCAAAGCTTCATTCCCTATATTTGGAAAAAGTGAATGAATTGCAAATTCATCTGTTGGTTTAAATATAGAGAAGTCTTTATCTTCAAAACATTGAACATCTTCAATGGTTAATCTAAATTCATTTTTACCCATATATGGAATATACTCATACTCTACAGGTTTAGCAGATAAATATTTATCTAACTTTTTATGAATATCATTTGATAAATCAAGACCAATAAAAATTTGATATTTTGGAGTTATAAGAGTTTGCTCGATTATATTTAAAGTACCTCCATCTTTATTAGCATATCCAACAGTATTATTATATTTTATAATTCTTTTTTGAAAAAGTCCTTTATTCCCATAGGGAATAATTCCTATAGGCAAATATTGAAGCCTCTTATAAAACTCTGGATAATCATCACTCTCTTTCATCTGATTATAACCTTTAAGTCCAATCACTGCACCCAAAATTCCTAAAATTTGAGTTTTAGGAATAATATTAAATGTAAAATAGACATCATTGACATCAGGCTTTTTAAACATTCCAAAATCAGAACTTATATCAAAAGAGATGATTTTATCTATTTTGGACATTTTTTAAGTTCCTTATCTGATACAATAGATTTCACACAAACTTTTTCAATATCAAAAATTTCATCATCATAATCCAATTTAGTTGCATCAATATAAATCTCTACTGATTCAATTTTATTCTTTATCCCATCTTCATTTAGAAGAGTTCTAATCTCTGATAAATCAAGTTTTCGTTTAAAGCTATCAAGTTGTGCTTCTACTTTGATGAGTGTGGTAAATGATGGTAATTGAATTCGCTCATTTTTATTAAGTGTTACAAAAATAGAAAATTCATTCTCTACCCCAATTTTTGAAGCACTATCAAGATAAGATACTCCTCTATTTATAGCAACTTTAAATTGTGTTATATCATCATCAGTCAAATACCCTTGATTGTCTATTAGTTTTACTAACTCTTCACTATTTTTTGGATTGATGGTAAAATTGTGTAGATAATGCCCCTCTTCTAAAACCGTTTGTACCCCTTTTGTAGTTTGCATATTATTATCTGACTTATCACTGGAATTTCTAAATGGACTTACAATGTCTTCTGTAAAAATATTATTTTCTGCATAGATATTTAATCCATGAGTTATCTGAGCATTACCATGAATAGATAGATTTCCCTCTTTACTTGCAAAAGTTGCACCGAAAAGTCTAATATCTAAAGCTTTAAATAGATTTTGTAATATTGGTACTCTTTTAATATCATCTGTTGTTTGACCAATAATATGAAATTGAGTTTTTCTATCATTAAGTTCTTTTTTGAGAAGATAGTTATTGTGAATATTTTGAACTATATTATATCCTTCATTCTCTACAATAAACTTATCCACTTCTACTTTTATTTGTTCTTTAAAAGTTCTTTTTTTATCTTTTTTATCTTCTTTTATATCTTTATTTTTACTAGGATATTCCCCAAATAACTCAATATAAGTTTCATCTATATCAAGAGGTTGCATATTTTCTCTTTTATATCTTGTTGTATAAAAAAGTATATTTTTACTATCTCCTTTGAGATAATTTCTTATACAATATTTCAAAGCCTTATCCGTCGCATACACAACACCATTCGGTAATGTTCTAGGACTTCCTGTAAAATCTGCATTATAGTTTGCAACAACTGATTTAACTAAAACTGCACCAAAAACTCTATTTTCAAATTTATTATTTTTCATTTGTATCTCCATTGTTTTCAATTCTTTTATTTTCTTTTGCTTTTTTAGCTATTTTATCTTCAATCACATTTTTAGAAAAATATCCTGACATTATCAATGGTATTAAACTTTTAATTGTCTGCTGTTCAAGCTTATATCCCAAAACCTCACTTGCCAATTTATCGAACCAGTTTTTACTATTGAAAAATTTGAAAGCATGAGAATATTTTTGAATATTTTGTGCAATTGCAAGAGTGTAATCCTCTGCTTTATTTTTTGATATAAAAATATCCAATAATGAATGTGTTTTACTCTCTGATTTACTTTGACTTAGCATATACCAAATCAATTGACCACTAGCAAATGCAAATTCTTCATCACTCATTAAATGTTTGTCCTCATTCTCAATAAGCTCACTCACTGTTTTTCTTAATTCTATAACCTGTGTTGCCAAATCTTCTCCTTTATGAAAGTTTTTGTGTAATGAAAGATAAAGTGCTAACTTCTCTTTTATTCTTTTTGTTGTCTCTTTATCCAAATCTTTACTAAGTTTTATCTGTTCTCTTATAATAGAAATACAAATATCATCAAACATATAGCCATTGATAACTTCTAGTTTTCCTTTGTAGGTATAATCAAAAATAGCTTTGTTGTATTGATAAAATTTAGTTGCTACCATTGAATGAACTGTTTCACCTTTTGAGAGATTTATCTTTTCAGTGAAATAATTTTGTTGTAGTAAATTATTTTTTTCAATATCTCCTTGTAAAGTATAAAAAAATTTTGAAAAAAATCCCCATTCCATATTAAAAATAGTATCGATATCTCCACTATAAAAGCTTTTTATGTCAAATATATTTATAATTTCAAAATCTTTTAATTTATATTGAAAAGCATCTATATAATCAACATCTCTAAAAGTAATACCATCTTGTAGAGACCAAAAAATCAAATAGAAATTAAGTTCATTTATTTCATCATTATTATCTGATATTTTTTCATAAGATTTTTTAACAATTTCTTTATATTTCAATTGTTCATTATCCTGTTTCAATAAATCAAAATATACTTTATTATTTTGATTATCTACAGCATCTTTATTTGAAATAAAAACAGGTAAAGGATTTGGTAATAATTTTAATTTTAATAATTCCTCAAATAATGATAAATTTTGAACAACTTTACCGCTATAAAGAGATGAATATCCTCCATAAGTTTTATTTCTAGTTAAATGTTTTAAAAAGGGCTTCTTACTATCTTCATATGAAGCAAGAAAACCTGATATCCCAAGATTTACATCATCTTCATAAATAGGACAAATATGTTTTTCAGAAGTAAAATAACTATTTTCTTGTTTATTTTTTTCTTTACCTTTTTTATCTATATGTTTTACATCTTTTTTAAAATCTTTTCTTGCAAATACCATATTTGTTATATAGTTGTTATAATACTCTTCAACAATTGATAAATCATCATTTGTATAAACTTCCAAATATTCTCCTGCTTTCATTTGTTCAAGTTTTTCAATCATTTCATTTTTTATATAATATTCTTCTGTTAATAGATTTTTATAAAGCTCCAAATGATTAATAAATATATCTTTTATTTTACTCTCCTCTGAAAAATTTTCTATTAACTTATTAAAATAATTAGTTGTATCAAACCATTTTTCTTGAAAATCTTTAAATCTTTTTTCTATAGTATTTGCTTTAAATACACCTGTTGTAGGCTTTAATTTAAAAAACATAGCATAAGGAGAATTTGAATGTATTTGATTTTTTGCATCAAAACATTTATTTGTTTTTTTATTGGGAATCTGACAATAATATTCTCTTTTTTTCAAATTATAGTTATTCACAAATTTATTAAATTCATCACTTCCATCATTATAAGCAAACTCTTTTATCTCAAAACTATCTTTATCAACAATGATATATAAACCTTTTGCAACAGCCCTATTTTCTAAAATAATATCTCTAAATTTGCCACCCTCTAAGTCCATAAACTCCACTATTTCTTTAATCACACTTTCCCCCTCAAGCAAAACCCAAACCCCAAACTATTTTTTTCCAACAATCCAAATGCCATGCAAGTAAACGCTAGTTTTTGGCTTACTTCATCGTTGTTGAAACCGATTTTGAATTTATTGCTTTGAAGAGTTTTTCTTTTGTATTTAATGGGATAAGGAACTTTATTTAGTATTTCAAAGTAATTTATGGCATCTACGGGGGCAGTTAATTGTTCGCCATAGAATTGTTTGTATTTTCTTTCTAAGTTAGCTAGTATTCTTTTTTGTACCATTTCTATGTCACCATCATCTACCCGCCATTGTCTATTTTTAGCGACTTCTGTTTTTAGGGTTAGAACACAAGGTGATATATTGTGAAGTATGTCTATATGTTTTTGATTTACCTTAAACATTTCAATTGCTTTGACTTTAAAGCCTAATCCTCGGTGCATTTGGAGTTCAAATAAAAGTTTTTTTAAAAACATTTCATCTACACTTCTTATTGTAAAAGTATATTCTTCATTTTTGACATAAATTTTTGTTTTTAGATTTGGAGGATAAGGAAGGGAAAAAACATAAGGTTTAAAACCATTTGAGCCATGGATTTGCTTTAAATACTCATCATTTAGCATAACAAGTGAAATATTTTTGCTCAAAAACTCATTGGAATTTACAAAGGCAACATCTTCGTGAAGATGTATAGTAACTATGCTCTCGAAATAATGCATTTTATTCCTTTATTGATAATTGTAAAATTATAGCACTTTTTATGATAATTATTATAATGAAATTATTTAAAATATAATGAAACTAATAAATATGCTAAAATACAATGATTATATAAAATTGTAAATATTCACAATAAATATACAATAATCAGGTAGTATGGTCAAAAGGAAAAGTCGTGAAAAAAGTTATATTTGGTTTAATGTTCATTGTTGTTTCTTTGTTTGCAAAAGTTAATTATTCAGAAATGAGCACAGAAGAACTTTTAGCAATGATAGGTTATGTAAAACCAGTAAACCAAAAGAGTTTTAACAAAGAATTACAACTAAGATACCCTAGAATGAGTCAAAATGAGAAGAGTGTTTATGTTAAAAATATGAAAAAATTAAAAAAATGAAATCTTATAAAATACTTTTTTTAGAAGACGACACAAATTTAAATGAGACTGTAACAGAGTTTTTGCAAGAGCATGGTTATGATGTTCAAAGTGTTTATGATGGAAATGAAGCTGAGGCGAAGATGTATGAAAACGCTTATGACTTGTTTTTGTTAGATGTTAATGTTCCTGAAATTAATGGGTTTGAACTTTTAAAAACTTCACG